>JAGGWA010000110.1 GCA_021157745.1 Thermoplasmata archaeon | reverse complement strand
TAGTGGCAAAATTCTCAACCATTTTCACCAGCGTTTCTTTTCCATTGAGCACGATAGTTTCAGATTCAATGGAGCCAGCTCTCCATAAAGGAGACATTGTTCCATGGATTCCATGCGATATTAAAGATGTGAAGAAAGGAGATATAATCGTTTACAAAAGCATGGCTTACTGGAATGGAAAAAGATACATTGTTCACAGAGTCGATAGCATAATAATGAGGGATGGTAAAAAATTGCTCATCACAAAGGGAGATGCAAACAACTATACTGATCAGGCTGGTCCGCATGTGCCTGAGCCACCCGTCAACAATGAAATGCTCGAAGGAAAGCTAATAATGTTCGGCGAAAAACCAATTAAATTACCATACATGGGTTATCCATGGCTCATAGCCAGCAAATTTTCCAGAAAAATGGTGGCGCCGATAAAATGGCGCAGCCCGCAGCCAGGCGCGCATTTCATGATATTCACGCCTTTCCTTTTCTTCTTTTCCATTTTCCTCACCCTCATTGTTCTATGGATTCCGAATGGAAAGAGCATTAATGAAAAACTCCATGAGCTGATATTTGGAGAAGCCCGTTTACCAGCTTCCAGAATCATTCTGTACACAATGGCTATGTTTATTCCCTTTCTTTTATTCACATCCTTTTTCTCTTTTGATCATGCTTCATTGAGTGAAAGTAAAGAAACATTTGTTTTCAATCCTTCCATGATTAAAGTTAGAGCCATAGCATTTTTTTCTGATGGCAATTCAATCAATAAAAAAATATTTGATATAGATAGCGGGGAGGGAGAAACAATAAAAATAAATGGAACTGGAGAAATTTATGTATATTCTTCACCATTCTGGCTTTTCATCCCAAAAGGTGTCATGCAATTCTTTTATAATATTAATCCTAAACTTTGCATAATCACGGCATCTTTGCTCTCTTCCTTCTTACTCTCTTTCATTGCATCTCTCCTCCTAATCATAACAAGCACCTTATATGACAGCTATGTAAGAATGAAAGCCTACTCAACGTATGCGACGATGTATTCGAAAATCAAACTGCTGAAGCTATACTCATTTGCAGCTTTTCTTTCGTATTTGTTAAAAAAATCAAAAACATGGTTCCATGACTTTTCTTCATGGGGGGAAATTAGCAAAAGAACATATTATTTAGTTCTGCTTTATCTCCCATTTTCATTTTTCCTGATTGATGGACTTTCCAATTTATTCATGATAAGCATTTTGTCCACCATATTCGTTGCTTTTGTTGCATTCCTTTTTAATGCAAGATCCAAGAACGATGCTGCCTTTCTATCATTTTCTTCTTCCATGCTTTATTCATCCATTTTTGTTGGGAAAGGCATGATATATGTTGAGAAATATATGGTGGCGAGATTCATTCAATTTCTGGCGGTGACAACACTTTTATCCTTGGTTTTATTCATTATTATGTTTTCAATAATACTCATCCTCTTTTACATAATGAGATTGATTATGGAAAAGGTGGATCCTGTTACAATGATAGAGGTGGCTGCATGAGTCTGTACTGGCGTCTCCTAAGAATCGTATTCACAATAAAAAGAAAAATAAGAATGCTGATCAACTCCGAAAAAAGAAAAGAAAGAAAGATGATAGGCATGCCAATATATTTTGAGGATACTGGTGAATTTGTTGGCAGGATTAAAAAAATAATATGGAACGCAAGTGGAGAAGCAATAGGATATGAAATAGAGGATGATGCCAAACAAATTCTATATTTCCCATCTGATGCATTTCAAAAAACAAGGCGTGGCTTGATTTTCGCTCCATTATGGTATTCAGAAGGACTCAAACTTGTTTCAGAACTGGAAGCAAAGGCAAAAATGCCAGATTTACATGATTTTATTGCAAGGCATGTTGGCAAGGAAGAGCTATATAAAATTGTTGAAGAAAGACACCCATCGATAAAAAATTATGTTGAGGATGTTTTAATGCTAAAAGAAGCTTTAATTGAGAGACTGAATGATCTCGAAATTAGAAAGATGAAGTTGAGGAAGGAACTGATGGAGCTTTCTGGCAAAAGATTGTTGAAAGAGATCGGAAGAAGAGAGTTTGCAGAAGCTGTTATAGATGCTAGAAGAGAAATGAATATTATAGAAATAGGTATAAGAAGATGCAAGGAATTGCTAATGAGGATAGAAAAAATTCCATTTTTGCCAAGTAAAATAGAGCATAAAGAAATTGAATCCATAAAAAAGATAATTGAAAACATTCCTGTCAATATTGTCATACTTGATAAAAATGGTGTGATAAAAGGAGGGAATGATTTCATAAAGAAAAATTTTGGTTATTCTATTGAGGAGATAAAAGGGAAAAATTTTGTGGAATTTGTTGCCAAGGCCGATAAAGAAAAGTTTTTAGCTGGCATGGACGAAGCCAATGAATTTGAATTTGAACTCATAGACAAATATGGGATACATCATAAATTGTATGGAAGAATCGTAACAATGGAAGGACTTAACATAATGTCATTTTATAGGGCTGAAGAACAGGAAGCTTTGCAAAAAATATTTTCAGAAAAGATTGCGCATCTATTTTTCAATCCTCTTTCCATTGCGCAGGGATATGTTTATCTTTTATCGGAAGAAAGATATGGAAAACTCACAGAAGAGCAGAAAAAGCAAATTGATGCAGTTAAGAAAAGCTTGGAGAGAATAGAAAAGTTACTCAAAGAAACAATTAAATTAACCACATAATTTATCGGTATGAACATCCTGGTCCATATATGCTGCGCCCCCTGCTTTGCGTATCCTCATAAAAGATTGGTGGAAGAAGGCCACAGCATTACTGGATACTGGTACAATCCAAATATACATCCATATATGGAATATAAAGCGAGGCTTGAGTCCCTGATTAAATATGCAGAGCTTGAGGAGGTTGAGATAGTGTATGATGAATACGATTTCATAGACTACCTTAAATATCAACTTGAAGAAGTTAGACGGCCAATGAGATGCAAGCGTTGCTATGAATATAGATTGGACAGGGTTGCCAGATATGCAAAAGAGAATGGCTTCGACGCTTTTACTACAACGCTTCTTGTCTCAAATTTTCAATACCATGAGCTCGTAAAAGAAGTGGGGGAGGAAATGGGAAAGAAACATGGAGTTCCTTTTTATTATGAAGATTTTCGCATTGGGTATCAGCAGGGGAAAGAAATAGCAAAGATATATAGCCTGTACAGCCAGAAATACTGCGGATGCTTGATAAGCGAGTGGGAAAGATTTGCTGGCAAAAGCTTGAAATGAAAAGGAGCTTCTTTCAGCAACAGCACATTATATGCAGAGCTTAGAGAAGTGAGCTATGAGTAATTATTTTATTGGGGTAAGCATATAAAGAATGTGTCCATAGAGGAGGAAATAAAGAGAATAGAAGAAGAGATCAGAAACACACAATATAACAAAGCTACGGAATATCACATTGGAAAGCTGAAGGCTAAACTTGCGAGGCTGAG
>JAGGWA010000175.1 GCA_021157745.1 Thermoplasmata archaeon | reverse complement strand
AGGTTTTACCTGCTGAACACTTTACTGAAACAATTAGAAGCAGTTGAGGAGGCGATAGCGTGAAGAAAAGAAAGGTTGCAAGGAAAAAGAAGGCAAGCGTTCACAAATATGTGAGATGCGAGCATTGCGGAAATGTTTTCAAGGCAAGAATACCGATGTGGATATGGAGAAAGGGCATTCGTGGAAATATAAATTGCCCTGTTTGTGGCTCTTCTCATGTTGTTTTAAGCAATGTTAAGGAGTATATCGAAAAAAGAGGATTGAATAAGTATGAGGTTGCCACGCAGGGGGTGGTGGCTTGATTCCCAAGCCAATAAAGGTTGGTATGGAAGATGGGAGAAGGATAATCTATCAGGATGGGAATAAAATCGTTTTTGCAACAAAAGAGGCGAGGCAAGGAGGCATTGTGAAGACAAGGAGAAGAAAATCCATCGAGTTTATTCCAATTGATATGCTTGATAATGATGGCGGGCTTCTCGAAAAAGATGTTGTTTATATTGATGGCAATTTTGAATGGCAGCGTGGCGTTGTAATTGCAAGAATGGGAAGCATGCTTTTTGTAAGGAAGAAAGGCTTGTTTGATGGTGTAGATTTGGATAGAAAAGAAAGGGCGCCATTGGAAAATATAATGGGGGTTGTGAAAGAAAATGGAGAAAGTTGATAATGAAACATGGCATAAATTCAGAAAGCATGCGATGGCTCAGCAGCAGTTGGCACCATCGACAATAGAGGGAACAATAAGGAAACTTCGTTATCTGGAAAAGCATGGCATAGATATTTTGAATTTGAATCCAGAAGATGTGTATGATTTTCTTGCAAAGAAGATGGAAGAAGGAGCGGAAGCCTCGACACTAAACCATTATGTTAAGGCATTGAATAGATGGGCGAAATTCATGGGGTGGGACATAAAATTCAAGCAATATCGAGAATATGAGAAGCCATTGAAAATTCCAACACCAGAGGAAGTCAAGGCAATGGCAGATGTGTATAACAAAAGAAATCGAGAAGACAGGCTCAAAAGGATGATTATCGTAACTCTTGCAAATACAGGCATGAGAAATAGCGAGCTATGCAACCTGAAGAAAAAGGATATTGATTGGGTGAGAAAAAGATTAATAATATATGGAAAAGGCGGCGGCATGCGGAAGCCCCGCATTATTCCTGTTAGCGAGAAATTCCTTCGTGGCATAAGATACCCCTCTCTTGCAAATTATGTGAAAAATTGGAGATACGCTCCAAAGAAAGGCTATCAGGATTATGTTTTTATCAACAAAAAAGGAGAAAAATTAGGGAGCTGGTATGTGAGGAAAGTTGTAAAGGAAGCTGGAAAATCCATAGGGCTTGATTGGATACATCCACATAGCTTACGCCACTTTTTCGCAACAAATTTGCTTAGAAATGGGGTTAATATAAGGGTTGTTCAAGAATTGTTAGGGCATGCTGACATTGGCACAACAGCAAGATATTTGCATGTTATAGATGATGATCTGGAAGCAGCAATAGAAAGATACAATGATCCATTTTCGCTTAAGAAGGGATTGCAAAGATCCTTAAAACATTTATATACCCATTGCAGCCCGCTATCTGTAAAAATAAATGGGCCCGCGGAGATTTGAACTCCGGACCTCTCGGTTTCCACAAGCCTTGTAAAGCCCTTTTATAAAGGGCTCAAGGGCTTTTATCAGCCGAGCGCTCCGACCTGGCTAAGCTACGGGCCCTGCCTTAAAATGCAATTTTCATTTATTTATTTTTTGAAAAAGAAGTAGCGGGGCGTGGATTTGAACCACGGATCTTCGGGTTATGAGCCCGACGGGTTTTCCTGACTACCCCACCCCGCTATTCAAACTTATAGAAGCTTGAAATATAAATTTTACTATCCCAATTTAGGTGGTGGCAAAATTATTTAAGATGGGATTGTTTAACAACATGCTTAAGGAAAAAGTGGAGGAAGTGATCTCGCAGATAAGACCAATGCTCCAGGCGGATGGCGGCGATATAGAGATTGTTGAAATAGATGAAAGGGAAGGCATTGTGAAAGTCCGCCTAACTGGAACATGTCATGGATGCCCATATGCACAGATAACCATAAAAAATGGAGTGGAGCGATACTTAAAAGAAAAAATACCTGAAATCAAAAGCGTAGAAACTATATGAAATTTTTATCAAGCTTTACTTTTGTTGTTGGTATAGCCGTAGTAGCTGGTTTCGTTGTTGGCAAGGTTCCATATGGAAATGAAATTGCAACAGTTGCTTTAATAATAGCCATGACACTATCAATTTCAAACATACCCTTCAAACTATCCGACTTCGATAAAAGGAAGGTTGGAATTGCCCTCGTAATAAACTATATTTTTCTCACAGGCATTATCCTCGCATTCTCCATACCATTCCGCCACACCATTTTCTTCAGTGGCATGGTGGCGATGGCGGCCGCCCCGCCAGCCGTGGCTGTGCTTCCTCTAACAAGGATTGCAGGCGGGAACGAGCATCTTTCCTTATTTGCCCTCATTTTAAGCTATATTGCCGCCATTTTTATCATGCCTTTCCTCATTTACATTTTTCTTGCAAAGCTCGTCAGCATCTTCGAGTTGCTCAAAAGCGTCGCCCTCCTTATATTGCTCCCCATGCTATTATCGAGATTTGTGAAAAAAGATGTTTCAAATGAAATGATAAATGCTTTCTTTTTCTTCGTTATCTTTCCTATAATTGGAGCAAACCGTAACCTTTTCTTTGCTGATGCCAAAATACTTGCCATGCTCTCAATTTTAATGGCTTTAAGAACCATTGGAAGCGGAGCCCTCATCAAAAAAGTAATGAAAAAATTTGGAGAAAGAGATGCCATCTCGTACTCAATGTTTGCAGCTTTTAAGAACGAAGGACTGGTCATGATTCTGTCTGCATCTCTTTTCGGCGGGGAGGCTGCCATTCCGGCAATATTGGCAACACTTTTTGAGCTTGGATGGGTCGCCATAGTTGAGGCAGGAGTTTTATAACTCTTTTATTGCCTTGGCAACTCTTTCAGAAGCTTTTCCATCCAAGAAATAGAAGAATAATTTCCTTAGCTCTTCTCTTTCTTTCCTTTTTTCATCTTTTCCATCAATCAATTTTTCCATCGT
>JAGGWA010000064.1 GCA_021157745.1 Thermoplasmata archaeon | reverse complement strand
ACGAAAATAGCAAGCTTTTCATTTTCACTGGCATAAACAAAATTAAAGCCTGGAAGAACAATGAGCATGGCAGCCATCAAAGCAAACAGCTTCATGATTGTATAAACATGGATGTAAAAATAATTTGCCTCACCTTATCCATGCCAGCCAACCAATACAAAAACATTTTAAATAAAAAAACATTATTTGAAAGATGTTGCAGGGAAAGGTGAAAGCTGATTTTATGAAAACGATTGTGGATGCCACAGCAATTCTGGTAGATGAGGCTAAATTTAAATTTGATAGCGATGGCATGTATGGAAGAATGGTTGATCCTGCTCATGTTGGTATGATAGATTTTAAGATGAAAAAAGAAGCCTTTGATGAATATGAATGTAAGGAAGAAGCGGAAATTGGCGTAGACTTGGAAAAATTGAAGAGCATATTGCGTCTTGCTGCAAGCGAGGATATTGTTGATCTGGTTTATGAAAAGGATGAGGGTCGCCTTAAGGTGAAGATAGGGAATTTAACAAGAAAGATTGGTTTGCTCGACACCTCAGAAATGCCAGATACAAAGATTCCATCCCTCGAGCTTCCAGCAGAAATAGTCATTTCCACGGGCGAATTATATCAGGCGATTAGGGCTGCAGAAGCGGTAGCTGACCATGTTGTTTTAATGGCGGATAACGAATCCTTCCAGATTGTGGCACAGGGTGATACAGATAGCGTTGAAATGAAGCTGGAAAAAGAGCAGTTGTATTCTTTGAAATGTAATGAGCAGGTCAAAAGCATGTTCCCCCTCGATTATCTCTCGGACATGGTTAAGGTTGCAAAAGGAAAAAGCGAAGAAGTTACAATAAATTTGGGAACCAACTATCCTGTAAAGCTTACTTTTGAGGTTGCTGGAGGCTATATCAAAATAATGTATCTGCTTGCTCCAAGAATAGAAGATTGATCACTCTATACTCTATATTTTACTCTATTTTTATTTCCAGGCTCGTTCTCGCTGGGATCGTAGCTTCAATGTATATTTCTTTCCTATCACCTCTACATCTTTCCCTCACAATTTCTCCATTTTCAACAGAATAACTTTTATTTTCCACATGGAATGACATCTGCACCTTTATATCCATATCAAGAGAGTTTTCTATCCTCGCATTGTATTTTCCAGTACTGTAGTTTATATGATATGATGGAATTGAAAATTTTGGAACTTTGTAATTATATGAAACTATGTTCCAGTTTCTTACCCCTATCAAACGATAGCCCCAGTATGCATCGCTGCTGCTCAAACTGCTTGCAACAGTCGTTGTTGTTATGAAAAGTGTGTCATTAACTTTTTCAACATCATCATAATGAACATGTCCATCAAGCACAGCATCCACACCATTTTGCCATATAATGCGCAATAAATTCTGTCTGTTGTAATAAGGATTGTGAAGGAGAGAATCATTGCTTGTCTCCCATAAAGGATTGTGATGCAATGCTATCACTTTAAGCCTTGCATTACTTTGCTTCAAATCATTTTCAATCCATTTCAATTGTTCATCTGAAACATACCCTCCCCAGTTTATCGCCGCATAAGATATCGCAACCCTGCTTTTGTAAGGCCAGTCATATGAATTTGCCATAACAAAATGGGCATTGCCATAGTCAAATGAATAATTTAGCCATCCAAAGTATTGCTTCCATAGCCTGAATCCATCCTGCCCGCTTTGAACATATCCATCATGATTTCCAGGGCACAAAAATATTGGAACATCGAAATCCTGCAAAATTTCATAGAGCTTTTTATACTCTATAGCATATTCGAAAGGATAAAGCTGCCCGAAAACGAGATCGCCAGTTATAATAACAAATGAAGGATGCAACAAATTTATTTCATCGATGGCGCGCCTCGCCGCCTTCCATCCTATCGTTTCTTTTACGCTCACGCTCATTCCTCTTGGATCTCCAATATGAAAATCGGTTAGATGAATAAAGGTGAAGTTTCCATCTATTTTTTCGATTGCAACAGCCTTTGGCTCATTGATGACATGCTGCTGTCCATCTATCATAAGCGATATCGTCAGGTTATACAGCTCGTAGGCAGCATTTCCAGAATTTACAACAATATGCCACGTTCCATCGTTCCATATTTTTTCAGGCTGAAGTGTATAGGTATCTGGCAATGGATTATATGCTGTCGTTATTCTTATTTCTATTTCATCGAAAGAAGGAGAAGAAAGAATTATTGTGAAATTGCTGTTTTTATCGATGATGACAGGATGAGAAAGTTTCGGATGTATTAAGCATATGCCCTCATTTCCTGAAAAGCTTTCAAAATTTAAATTTTGAAAATATATTTTGCCATTTTCTTCGCTTTCTCCAAGCCCATGTTTTATGAATCCATTTCCTGTGGCTGGAACTATTAGAATAACAAACAGCAGCAATGCAAACTTCTTCATGGGAGAAATTCAGCATCGTTTTATAAATCATTCCTCAATTATTCTTGCAAAATATTGCATTAAATTTTAATATCTCTGCCGTTATAAAAATGCCACGATGATGATGAATGCCTTGCTGAAAAAATGAAGAATGATGGGCGAACTGAGTGGCTTAAACATCATAGCCCCATTTATCTATTGTGAGTTTCCAGTAATTGTATATCTTTTCCTTATCTTCCTTTCCTATAACATATTGATGCACTTTTATCTTCTTCTGCTCTTCCATGAATCTGATGAAATCATGCTTTGCTCTTTCAAAATTTTTCAGACCAAGCTCCTCATATATCCTTTTTATTTCTTTAAATGGATTTGAAACAAAATCTTCATATCTCACCTCAACCAGATTTCCTTCTGGAATGAGTTCCTTTTCCTTAAAATACTTT
>JAGGWA010000149.1 GCA_021157745.1 Thermoplasmata archaeon | reverse complement strand
CCATCTGTTTTTCCAGCATATGCGTTACTATGCTGACATACTCCACACTCATATCCTCCCTTCCATATTAAATCAACATATGATAGATCCTCCTCGCATTCTGGCTCGATGGTAACAATGAAAGGAATTACATCATGTATTGAATATGGATAATGCCTCAGATATTTATGGCATAACTCACAAGCTCTTGCAAAAATTTCGTATGTTTTGGCTTGTGGATTATCTTTGTATTTATACTTTACATAATTCAGATAAAGACCATTTAAAAGCAAACCTGCTACAGCTCCCTCCATCTTGTCTCCTTCTTTGCCAAAATATCCTGGAGATGAAAAGTAATCATTGGAAGGAAGATAATAGTCATCTATTAACTTCTTTTCTTTTACATAATCAACCATTAGAGAAGCAAAGAAACAACTATGGGCTTCTTCAAATGCAAAGTAAATCTCCATCAACATAATGATATGCATGCTGTTTTATTGCGTGAGCAAATTCATGGAAAATTGCATCAAAATCCCCATTTTTTCTATATAAATCTCCCGCTGCCTGTGATAATTTAATTTCATCAGCATATGGATCATATGCTGCTGTTCTTCCACGATAGTAAAGAATGGGTATATCCTTTATTTTGTTGAAATCAAAATTATTTGCATCTGAAACAATATTATAAAAATTGCTTTCCTGTAAAAATCTATAAACGCAATGTCTCATGAGTTCTTCCCATGCTGGAATTATACGAACTTTTATCTTAAAACCATTTGGTGCTTCTGTTGGCTTCTCTATGATTTGCCAACCATTGCCAACATCTATCCAGCAATTTATAGCTTTCTCAATTACAATTGTGGTATATTGCCCTTTATCATTGAGGACTGGCATACAATGCACAATAGCAATAGCAGGAAGAAGGTCTCCGCTACTGTCATTCAATTTTTCTTTCCATGTTTTATCTGGAATCGATATATGGTGTATTATTATCTTAAATCTGTTATCATTTGTTGCATTTATGAGAGATTTATCAAATAAATCATCTGCAGAAATGTTTCCATCTAGATCTAGATCAAAGAAGGTAAGATATCTTTCAACGCCAGTTGCAACATGTTTTACAGAAAAATTGTATTCCAAAGTATAAGACAATGGTTCAAAAAATGGAACTATTTCTGATTTTCCTGTAGCAATATCAAATTTATATTCCATGAGAAATGTTATATTCATTTCCTTTGGTTCTTCTTGCTCTTCTTGCTGCTCCTCCTGTTGCTGTTCTTCTTCTCCCGCCAGTTGTTTGACCAACGGATACAGCGTATTATAAATATTCTCCATATAATTTTTTACAATCTGTGTCCCAAATGATTTCATTTCTCCAAGAGTTAGTAAATATGAATCTGGATTCTCTTCGTAGGAAATTTCTGCATCATGTATGTAGTTTTTCCTTAGGGAAGTGTATAATTGGTATCGCACATATATACGGAAAAGATAATCTCCGCAATAGTCACAATAATGGGCTATAGAAAATGCACCTCTTTCCCATGTTGCCATCTCAGTGGAATAATTTGAGGGAGGTATATCTGTATAATCATTAGTTATATCAAAACCGATCCAGTGTGTTTCGTCTTGCTCAATTATTTCTGTATCATTTGATGGCTTCAAAGCCCACCAGCTTATATTCCATCCTTTAGCTATAAGAATATCTACATATAATTTAGCATACTGATAGGCGTATGCAGCATAATTTCGTCCATCAGCGGTTTCTCCCCATATAACTTTCCCGCCGTACATTCCTCTAGGCATGGATATAGAACCATAAAAAACAGCGCTATATGCTTCGCCTGGGCGTGTAGCTTTTGCATTTCTCTGGTAGAGATAAGTATAATTTACCTCAAAATTTGACGGAACTGGAATAGTTTCGGGGGTAGGCAATAAATTAAGCATAGCATTTACCATTTCATCATCGCTAACTGCTTTAGCGTCGTAACTCCAAGCTAACAAAAACACAACAAAAGCAAAAACTGGAAGCAAAAGCCTTTTCATGCTTCCACCTCCTCAAAATAAATCAATTTTCTATATAAAAATTTTTACTTCGGATACCATATGCAATCCTTTTTATCCATCGGACAGTAGCCTCTTGTCCTGCAAGGTGGACCAGCATCTTCAAATATTGTTGGAGCCACTTTTTTAACCAAATGAAGCATTCGCCATGCAAGCTTTCTTATCTCCCATTGAGCATGCAGGCAGCAACGCAATTCAAAAAAGTTGAGCAAGGAGCGTGCATTCATTGAAACAATTATTTTGCTTGTTGTTGCATTCGGAAGAATATAGCGAGCATCCTCTATTGGCACTTCCTCCTTCATTTCATTGTACAATTCCCATATTTTTTTCATCATTTCATCATATTTCTTCCTTATTTTTTCATTTCTCGCTATTGAAGGGGGAGTAACATATTCTATATTCATTTCCACATATCTCTGGCTTTGCTGCGAATATGAAGCTATTCTGTGGCGAACAAGCTGATGAGTTAGAGCTCTCGAAACCCCGGATATTGCAAATGTAAAATAAGCATGCTCAATAACGCTTGTGTGTCCCATTCTTATTACTATGCGAAGCAATCTCTTCAACTTTTCTCTATCTTCCTTCAGCAGCTCATCAATATCGCTTTTGGAATGTGTTAGCTTTGCTGCAACAGCAGCTATTATATCTGGCTCTGGCGTGTAAGCAATCAGCTCAACCTTCATTATTCCCTCTCAAAAATAAGCTCTAT
>JAGGWA010000117.1 GCA_021157745.1 Thermoplasmata archaeon | reverse complement strand
TCGCATTCCCTTTCTGGCTCTTTAACCTTTATTCCTATATCCCTCATTTTATCTTCCCTATCCTTTCCTCTGGCCTATATTTTATTTTCTTTCCTTCCACGATGTTTCCAGCGATTTCAAATGTTGCTATATCCTTTGCAATCTTTTTTATTCCCTTTGCTGTCTCTATGATCAGCATATTTTTCGTTTCATCTATGATAACGCCTTCTATTCCTTTCAACGATGGATCATTAGAGGCGATTACTTTTGCCTTAAGCCCTATAAACTCTTGCCTTAAAAAATTTTTGCTCATTCTATCTCTACCTTGAATCCCATTTCTTCAAGCTTTTTCTTCACTTTTTCTTTATGGTCACCCTGCAGTTCTATGGTATTTTTCTTTGTTGTACCCCCTGTGGCACATAACTTTTTCAAATCGCTTGCTATTCCTTTTATGTCTACCGAAGAGTCAAAACCACTTATAACAGTAACAATTTTTCCATAACGACGTTTCTCACTCGTTATTTTTATTTCCTGCCCCTCTCTTGCAAGTTTATCACAAACACAAAGCTCTTTTGGCAAACCACACACTGGGCAAATATCCCCACTCATTCTATTTCTCTTTCCTCCCTCATAATCGTAAGCAATCTCGCAACTGTACGGCGCAAATACTTTATTCGCCCTGGTGACGGAGGCGAGCCACCCATAGAGGAGCGTCCATACTCTTCCATCAACTCATTCCTCAATTCCTTCAATTTCTTCCTTCTTTCCTCACTGCTCATCGCTCTTATCTCCTTCGCTTTCATATTTCTTAAGCACCTCCTTCACCATTTCCTTTAATTTCTCAGCCCTTTTTATACCTATCCCTTTTATCTCAATCATATCATTGATATCCATTTCATACAGCTGGCGGGCATTCTTGATTCCAGCTTTTTTAAGCTCTTCAAGAACAAGCTTATTCAAGCCCAGATCATCCACGCTCACACTTTCCAGTTTTTCAAGCATTTCTTCCTTCTCAATCTCAGCCTTCGTTCTTGTTTCCTTCGCCTCTTCTTTTGCCTCCTCCAAAATATCAATCTCATCTGGCAGGCGAGCATTTGGAGGCATAATGCGAACTTTTACGCCAATGATGCCAGGCTTTGTCTTAGCCGTAGCCATCCCCTCATCCATAACACGGCTCGCAACCTCGCCACAATATTTTATGTAACCCATTGTGAACTTCTCCGTTCTATGGCGGTCTCCAGTAAGCTTGCCAGATATGATGACTTGGCATCCTCTGGCGCCTGCATCCATTATACGGCGCACAGTAGAATGGCCAACACGTCTAAAATGCCAGCCCCGCTCCAAGGCAGCCGCCACCTTCTGAGCCATGAGCTGCGCATTAAGGGCGGCATTATCGCTAACTTCCTCTATCTCGATCTGTGGATTCTCGAGTCCGAATTTATTGGCTATTGTTTCTGTAAGTTCCTTTATCCTCTTTCCGCCTCTCCCTATGATTAAACCCGGGCGCTCTACCTCGAGTGTTATAAGTGTGCCTAAAGGAGTGCGCTGTATCTTTATTCCACCAAAGCCGGCTCTCTCGCTTTCCTTCATCAAAAATTCTTTTAGCAGCACCCTCTTTTGATTCTCCTGTACAAATTTTCTTTCTATCGCCATGTTATCTTTCCTCAATTATTATCTCCACATTCGTTGTCCTTTCATTCCATGCAGAGCTTCTTCCCATAGCGCGGGGCATGTAATTTTCAATAACACGCCCCTTATATGTTGAAATATGAGCTATCACCATGTTATCTGGATCGAGACCCTTATATTCAGCATTGTTCATTGCATTCTTTAGAACTTCCAGAATTTTCTGGCTTGCTTTCACAGGATAACCTCCTGGTCCAATGCCACTTTTGTGGGCTCTTTCCGTATTGTGGGTTTTGAATGGTATCGGTCTTTTCAACGCTATCACTTCTTCCAGCAGCTTCTGGGCTTCCTTCACCTTCATTCCTTTTATGGCACGAGCTACATTTTCAGCATGCTTTGGCGAGCAATGCAAATCACGTCCATAGGCGCGTGCCGTTTTTTCCGGGTCCAAATATCTCGAGTATTTCATATTATCATTTCATTACTTCAACGGTAGATATTTTGAAGAGCGAGTTGCTCCAACACCTGGTCCAGTATGCTTAACTTCCTTTCTTGTTAAAGCAAATTCCCCCAGATAATGTCCAACCATCTCAGGCTGTATTTTTACTGGAACAAATTCCTTTCCATTGTGAACAGCTATGGTATGACCGATAAATTCAGGCAATATGATCATATCCCTACAATGGGTTCTTATAACCTTCCCATTCTCATTTTTCCTTATTTTTTGGAGTAAGCGATATTGCATAGGCGTTAAGCCGCGCTTTAAACTTCTTCTTGCGCGAGATGGAAGATATGGTAAAATCTCCTCGATGCTCATTTTCTTTAAATCCTCTACCTTGATGCCTCGATAAAGGAATTCCTTTTTGCTTTCAATCTCAATCTTCCTTCTCTTTCTCCTCACCATTTGATCACCTCTTACCCGTTCTGCGAGCAGCTATTGAACCAACTTTCCTGCCAGGTGGTGCTCCTCTTGCTACTGTCTTGGGCCTGCCAACATGCTGGTGGCTGCCGCCGCCATGCGGATGGTTTACGGGGTTCATTGCAACGCCACTCGTGATCGGATATATCTTTGCTCTTGCCCTTAAAGCATGATATTTTTTGCCCGCTTTAACGAAAGGCTTGTCATCTCTGCCACCGCCAGCAGCAACTCCTATCGTAGCCCTGCAGTTTGCGAGGAACATTTTATGTTTTCCAGACGGGAGGCGAACTATAACTCCATTTTTTTCATGCGAGACTATCGTAGCATAACTTCCAGCTGCCCTTACAAATTTTCCTCCATCTCCTGGCTGGGCTTCAATATTGTAGATGGGCGCTCCCTGCGGAATCGCCCCCAATGGCAAAACATTGCCTGGCTTTACAATCGTCTCATTAGTAAATTTAATTTTTTCTCCGACCATCATTCCTTCATAAGCAATGAGCTTTGCCATGCTTCCATCATATAATTCAACTAAAGCAAGAGGAGCCGTTGTTCCAGGATTGTGAATAATGTCTTTAACAACACCTTCATATTCTCCAGGCTTTGGATAACTAACCGGCCCCTTGTGTTTGAAGGAGGGGCTCAAATAATGGGGTTTTCCTGCACCACGCCTCTGATGCCTTAATCTCTTTCCCATTTTTACACCTCAGAATATACCTATCCTCATTCCTATATCTTCAGCATTATATTCAGGCTTAAGCTTCACTGTTGCAATCTTCCCTCTTTTGCCAATCTTGGTGGTCACCTTTTCAACCTTAACATCAAATATTTTTTCTACTGCTTCTTTTATCTGCTTTTTGTTGGCATCCATTTTGACTGCGAATTGCAATGCATTATTATTTTCAATCATGGCAAGGGTTTTTTCTGTAACATAGGGATGCAATATTATCTCATATGGATTCATATTTCTCACCCAGTATATTTATTGCATTCAAAGTATATAACGTTAGTCGTCCAGCATGCCCACCTGGAGCGAGATGCTCAACATTTATTTCATCTGCCGTAACAACATCAACGCCCACCAAATTTGAGGCTGCTTTTTCAATATTTTCTTTATTTCCTGCCACAATTAACAATGATTTAGGCACTTTATATTTCCTTCCCCTCATTTTTCCTTTGCCAGCTCTAATATGCTTTCCTTCCTTGGCTCTTTTCAAATCGTCTCCAATTCCGAGTTTTTCCAAAGTAGCAATAACTTCTTTCACTTTCTTCAATTCCTCAAATTTGTTTTCAACTATTATTGGCAGCTCGCCTTCATAGCGATGACCTCGTTGCTTCACCAAATCAATGTTTGCTGTGGCTGCTATCGCGGACAAGCGAGCGAGTAGCTTTTCCTTTTTATTGATTCTGCGAGTCCATATTTTTTCAGCCTTTGGAGGATGTGCTCGTCGTCCATGATATGTGCCTGGCGCTCTCGCCGCCCTGCCAGATGCTAAACGCGGCACTCGAGCCATACCACGGCCTGGCCCGAAACTTTCTGCCACATAATCTTTTCCAGCTGTTGGCTTAGCCCCATATGGCTGGCGTCTATTAGCACGCATTACAAGGAAAGCCTTCTTTATTAAATCTGGACGATATTCAAATTCAAATATTTTTGGTAAATCAATTTCTTCTATGATGCTACCATCTATACCATAAACCTTTCCCTTCATCATACCCCCTGCTTGCTTGTCGTTGAGATGTAAGTTATTTCTGGCTTCTCAACTTTCACACCTTTGATGTATCTTATAGCATGCCTCATTCTTATAATACGCTTTACACTACCTGGCAAACTACCATGAACAATAACATATTCATTTCTTACAATACCATAATGAGGAAAGCCTCCTTGCGGTGTGATTTCGCTGCCATCTTCTCCAATCTTCAATATACGCTTGTTATATTCCGTTCTCTTATGAAAGCCCATCTGTCCAGCTTGCGGAACAGTAGGGCGAACCCAAGAAAGCCATGGGCCAAGTGTTCCAATCATGCGGCGATGCTTCCTGTTTTTATGATGCAGTAACTTGACTCCCCACCTTTTAACGGCTCCCTGAAATCCTTTTCCTTTTGTAACAGCAATGGCATCCATCATGTCTCCTTCCTTGAAAACATCTTTTATGCTTACTTCTTTTCCGAGCAACTCGTTAGCATATTTAAAGCGATCCTCCAAGTTTGATCCGCCGACGCGTATTTCCATTATATGCGGCTTCTTCTGCGGCACTCCTGTAATTTTCCAGGGCTCCGTCATTGCTAAAACGCGAACATCATCATATTCCTTTATTTCTTTCTCCTTCTTTTTCTTTGGAATTGGAACAACATCCTGCAATTCTTTTATGGCATCGCCATCAGCCCATATCTCTGTCAAGCTTTTCATCCCATATGGTGTCTTTTGATATAAGCGTAAAGCAAAAATTTTCATTGGAGGTGTTTCAACAACAGTGACAGGAACAAAAACTTGCTGACCCGCTGTTGTAGAAGTGGGGCGATAATCAACAACAAGAACATGGGTCATTCCCGCTTTGTAGCCAGCAAAGCCCTGTAAGTAAGGCTTGCTTGCTCCATTATCGGAAGGCCAACTTCTTATAGTTGGCACTATACTACGAGCTCTCTTTCGAGGCGAGAATGCATGTGATCCACGCTTTGGTTTGCTATGCTGAGCCATTTTTGCACCCTAATATCCGAGCACATATATAAAACCAACGTTTAAAAAATTTTGGATG
>JAGGWA010000165.1 GCA_021157745.1 Thermoplasmata archaeon | reverse complement strand
GCTCATCATAAAGTCGGGAATGTTGACTTTAGCAAAAATTCCATTCATTTAAAAATAGCTGTTTTATTAAGCATTTTAAGCATAATAGGCGTAATCATAGCGGTGATGATAGCAATAAATGTAAGGACATATATAATTGAATTGTACATTGGCTTACTTATATTTTCAATAGGAATAATAATACTGCTCACAATAAAAAAGAAATTCAAATTTTCATGGAGTAAATTGGTTGCTCTGGGAATATTCGCAGCCTTCAACAAGGGATTGAGCGGCGCAGGATATGGCCCATTGATCACAGCAGGACAGATTTTAACAGGAACAAAAAGCAAGCATGCTGTCAGCATAACATCTCTCGCAAAAGGTGTAACAAGCGGATTTGGAGTGGTAGCCTATTTCATATTTGGAGGAAAAATAAGCTGGATTCTCGCGCCATCGCTAATAACAGGGGCTTTGATTTCAACTCCATTCACTGCCTTTTTTGTCAAAAAAATGGACGACGCTTCATTACGCATATTGATTGGCGTAGTTACTTCCATACTGGGCTTTTTAACAATAATAAAAGTTCTTTCATAGTGTTATTTCACGCTGATGTCTTCTCTTTATAATATGGACATATATCCTTTAAAACACAATTATCACAATCTGGGTTTCTCGCTTTGCATACTCGCCTGCCATGAGCAATAAGCAGATTTGCAATGTCAAACCATGCCTCCTTAGGGTATTTCTTCATTAAATCCTGCTCAATTTTGTCTCTATTTTTTTCATTGGTCAAACCGAGTCTTTTTGAAAGTCGTATAACATGGGTATCGACAACTATGCCCTCATCTTTTCTAAAAGCATTTGAAAGAACAACATTTGCTGTTTTCCTGCTTACTCCCGGCAATTTTACCAGCTCTTCCATGCTATCTGGAACTTTGCCACCGTATTTTTCAACTATTATTTTACATGCTTCTTTGATATATTTTGCCTTATTTCTGTAGAAATTTATGCTTTTTATGTCGTTTTGCAACTCTTCCAAGCTTGCATTGGCGTAGTCTTTCGCCTCTTTATATTTTTTGAATAGACGAGCTGTAACAATATTAACCCTTTCATCGGTTGTTTGAGCTGATAGAATGGTGGCTACAAGTAGTTCTAAAGGATTTGAATAATTCAAAGCTGTTCCCTTTACATCTGGATATTCCTTTTTCAGCCTTTTCAGTATTTCCATCTCATACATTTTAACACTTAAAAAATAACCATTTTCCTTCTTTAAATTTTACTAGGCAATATCTTCCGTTTAGCCTCTTTCCCTTCAAAAAAAATGCGAGCTTATCGTCTTCTTTCTCATCCATCTCATATTCACCTTTATCCCATATTTCCACTTTTCCAGCCCCATACATTCCTTCTGGAATTATGCCCTCAAAATCGGCATAACTGAGCTCATGGTCTTCGGTTTGGATGGCTAGCCTTCTGACACCATGCTTTGCAGGAGGCTCCTTTGGAATAGCCCAGCTTTTGAGAACACCATTCATTTCTAGGCGTAAATCATAGTGGAGGCGCCTGGCGTGATGCTTTTGGATGACGAAGATTGGCACAAGTGTATATTTTTATATTTTTAAATGATTATCCATATGGAAAGAATCTGTCCAGTGTGTAATGGAAAAATGAAGAAAATAGGAGATGGAAAGGATATACCAAATGTTCCTTTCATAAAGATACCAGAATGGATTAGAGAAAGCGCTGCCTACGAATGCATGTCCTGCGGATACATTGCATTATGGCATGAATGACTACCATCCATTGTAATGGATCAGCTTCTTTATATCCATTCTATCTGAATATGCTTCCTCATCACCATATCCAAGCGTTATTATTGCTACAGGCCTCACTTCTGAAGGTAAGCCCAGCAATCTGCTCACTTCATTCTCATCGAAGGCGCCCACCCAGCAGGTAGCGAGACCTTCATCGAGGGCAGCAAGTAAAAAATTTTGTATAGCTGCTGCAACATCCTGAATACAATAAAGATTTTTGCCTCTCTCTCCATATGGAGCTATCCTTTTGAGATTGGCACAAAATACAACAAGCACTGGAGCTTCCTCCACAAATTCCTGATTGTACGCTGCTCTCGCAATTTTCTTCTTTAATTCTTTGTCATCAACAATTATAAAGTCCCTTGCCTGGAGATTGCCAGCCGATGGGGCGAGATTTGCATAGTATAACAACTTCTCAACTATGGAGAGTTCGACATCCTTGCTTTTGTATTTCCTTATACTCCTTCTTTTTTCAATGGCTTCTTTTACTTCCATTACGCCTTCATTATTCCTGCAAGGAATACTCCCAGAGCTATTAAACCGCCTATCAAGCCACCTATTATAGATGCTATTCCTGCCTTTATTGTATCCCAGCCCCAAGCATTAACAGACCATATGCTTCCCGTAGTATAGTTGTAAAATATTACTGCAACAATGATTCCTATTATAAACAAAATGCTTCCTATGGCTCTGCTTTTCCCTGTCCCAAAATATATTGTAAAAAGCCCAGCAAGTATTGTTCCTATTGCAAATATTAACAACAGCATGCTCACAAACAAATTCAACACATCCATATTTTATCACCTCCTTAAAATTTTGTACCAGTCAGGGTTTTGGTGTCCGCGACACCATCTATGGCCCTTATTTTTTCAACAACAATCTTCCCAAGCTCGTCCAGATCTTTCGCCTCTATCTTTGCAATCAAATCATACTCCCCAAATAGAGGATGAAGCTCAACGATCTCTTTTATTTTCGATAACTCATTGTATACCTGGTGCTCTTTTGCAGGTGCCGTCGATATCAAAACAAATCCTATCGGCATGCTATTAGAATATCTTTATTCCTTATTAATTTTTTGTTTTTGCCCAGTTGGTAAAATTGCCTGAAAAAGACAATCTGATATTCCTATGATTTCGTGATTTTATTTTATCTTGTGAATATCGGCAAAATCTATTTCTAATGGAACATTTTACATTTCAATAGCAAAATTTTTCATGTCACGATTCTACAGGAAAATCGGACAATCGTAAGTTTTTTATATTCTGCTCGCCCCCGCCATCTCTTTTAAAAGCTGGTATGATAAAAAATCATGAGGGAGATAGTATGGGATGCAGACAAAATAAGGACGGCATTGCTCCTTTATGT
>JAGGWA010000183.1 GCA_021157745.1 Thermoplasmata archaeon | reverse complement strand
GGACATCGATAGAATGTTGTGTCTGCATATCCAAGCTTTATTGATATGCCCCTCTTTAACTCTTCGGAATGCTCATCTGTCCATTTTCCAGTCAAAGCCTGCGTAAGCGTTGTTTTTCCATGGTCAACGTGTCCAACCATTCCAATATTTATTTCTGGCTGGCTCATTTCTCCTCCTTAGCCTCTTTTTCCTTAGCCTCGATTTTTCCAGCAGCAGCCAACAATTCTTCAACAGGCTTTGCCCCTTTCTTAATAACTTTCATATTTATTTGGGAAATATTTAAACTTATTGTATTTCCAGCAACTGTTATTCTTTTTCTAACTCCTTTGTCTTTTGGTTTAAATCCAATGCTCTTTGATGTAAGTATTCTCTTCCTCGAAATACCAGGCACGTCTTTGCGCATCACAAAGCCATCTCTATCAACGCCCCCTGTTATTTGAAGTTTATAGCCTGGCAAAGAAACGAATATGCCATCCACCTCATCGCCAATCTTTTTGCCAACCAGTGAGTTAGCATGATGTCCATCTACCACAATCTGCCATGACTTTGGCCCATCACTAATCACTACTTTAAATTCCACCATGTTATGGCATTAAATATCCTTTTTAATATTTTTGCTTAAGACTCAATCAATCAGATGCTTCAATATATACTCATGCACCTTATCATTTATTGCATTCAATGACATATGGTCTTCTTCCCCATAAGGCCATGCTTTTCCTTCCAGAATATACAATGGTCTTCCTTCGAGGTAAGGACTTTCTGTTGGACAGAGTCCATCTGAATAATGAGCTATTCCATCTCCATCAAAATCTTTGGGCACGCCACCGAAAATCCATCCTATGTCGCCACCTATGCCGTAGTAGTCCACGAGAGGGCTGCTTTCATATCCCATCGCTTCCAGAAAGGGTGATTTATAGATCATATCTGGAACCTGTGCAATCCACCACGGGAATTTGGCATAATTTATTATCTGAAGAATGCTCTCATTTATGTTCGGTGGCACCCCATGACATGGTGTTCCAACAGCTATCAAATCATCTATTTGCTCTGGCCCTATAACCACGTCGCCATCGCCGTCGCCATACCACGGTTTTCCGGCGTCGCCAGGCGCCCAGCTATCGTTCCAGTAGTCAACGTCTGCCATATAATGTTCTGCCATAAAACGAGATACAAGCCCGCCCATGCTGTGGGCAACGATGTCGATTGTCTGGTTCGGAGGATAACCATTTAAAACCAATGCTTTTCTTATTTCCTGACTTACCTTGGCGGCTATCCATGAAATGTGATGATTTTCCCATCCCGGCTCATATTCAAGCCATTGTATGCCTGGCGTGGTAACATCGAAATCGAGAACTTTGAATCCATGCTGAATGAGTTTTTTTGTTAGATTGTACCATGTGAAATTTATTAAAGCTTTAGATGATGAGCCAATCCATCCATGTATCAAAACGACTGGAAAGTCACCAGGTTTTTCAGGAATTATTTTAATGCTGACAGCATTGCTTTTGCTTCCATTGAAATCAATGCTTCCATTCAAATTCATTTCATATATTGCCACAGCTTCTATACTCATGTTTTTTTCAGCATTCGAATAAAAGAACGAAATGGAAGAAAAGCCCTTTTCATTACTAATGCTTTTCCTTTCCATTATTTTTGTTCCATTTGAATAGAATTCCCATTTTATGGTTGCATTACTCAATGGAATCCATACTTCATCGAAATATGCTATGCTTGCTTTAAAATGGCACGTTTCGCCAGCTATCATTTTTTTTCTATTGCATGATATCAGAATTTTTGTTTCATGCAGTTTTGGATAAATACTCCCATTTAATGTTGCAACAACTTCATTTCCTTCATAAATAAACTTTGCAATTATTGTAACATTGTGATTTAGCTCATTGACATCAGATGGAGCTATGTATCTTGCAATTAAATATCCTGATTCATTGGTTTCAGATGGAAAAGGAACGATAAGCTGTCCTGTATTTCCTTTTGACTTAACATCCCATTCTATCTTTGTTTCTAATGGCAAGCCATTCTTCAAAGCTCTAACCTTTATGATAACATTTTTACCTTCTTCTATTCTAAAACTGCTGGGTTCAGCAATCAAACTTAACTCGATTCTTTCCTCCTTTTTATGGCCGTTTTTCATCGCTATTATGGAAATTGTCAGAATCAAAGCAATGGCAAAAATTGCAACAATCTTCCATTTTATTTCCATTCTTCAATCCTCTCCTGAAATCTCAACCTCTCTCCTTCAATCTTAATCGGATATTCTCCAGTAACACAACCCAGGCATAGATCATTTCTATCTATTCCTATTGCTTCCGTAAGCCCATCTATGGAGATGTAGCCCAAGGAATCTGCATTTATTTCCTTTCTTATCTCTTCTATGCTTTTGCCAGAAGCTATCAACTGCTGCCTCGTAGTCATGTCAATTCCAAAATAGCATGGAGCTATTATGGGGGGCGATGCAATGCGCACATGGACTTCTTTAGCTCCGTGATAGCGAAGCATATCAACTATTCTGCGCATCGTCGTTCCTCTAACTATTGAATCATCAACTATAACAACTTTTTTGTCTTCTACTATGCTTTTTACAGGGTTGAGCTTTAACTGCACCAGTTCCTGCCTTATCTTCTGACTCGGCATGATAAAAGTTCTCGCAATGTAACGATTCTTCATCAGTCCCTCCTCAAGAGGCAATCCAGAAGCTTTTGAATATCCGTAGGCATAGGTTCTTCCAGAATCTGGAATTGGAATAACGATATCTGCATCAACTGGATGCTCTCTGGCCAGTATCTCTCCCAGCCTCTTCCTTATGCTGTAAACTTCCTTTCCATTTATTATGGAATCAGAGCGAGCAAAATAAACGTATTCAAAGAAGCAGTAGGCTTTATGCTTTTTCCTGTGAAAAACATTGCTTCTGTATTCTTCCGGCTTTATTTCTATTAGCTCTCCAGGCATAACATCTCTTACAAGCTTTCCTCCGAGAGCATCTATTGCAACTGATTCAGAAGCAATTACATAACCATTCTCTATTTTTCCAAGGCAAAGAGGTCTTATTCCATATGGATCCCTTAATCCAAAAACTCTATCATTCACCATAAATGTAAATGCGTAACTTCCTTCCAGCCTTTTCATCACATTTTTTACAGCATGCTCTATGCTATGCTTTTCTTTTAACTCGTCTGCGAGCATATAGGCAAAGCTTTCCTCCTCGCTCCCCTGAATAAAATGATGGCCCTTTTCCATCAATTCATGTTTAATTTGCTCAGCATTCGTTATTATTCCATTGTGAGCAACTGCAATATCTCCAGCATGAGTATGAAAAATGGATGGTTGAGCATTCTCTGGAATAGAAATTTTAATCGAGTAATATACATGTCCTATTCCAGTGTTTCCCTTGATGGTAGAAAAATCGATTCCATTGAATGCCTCACTCACTAAGCCCAGTCCTTTATAGCCTTTTATACCGTCGTCATAAACAGCGATGCCCGCCGCCTCCTGGCCGCGATGCTGCAGTGCGAGTAAAGTGACATATAGGCTGGAAGCTACTCTATGGCGAGACGCAATGGCAGCGACGCCGCATCTTTCTCTCATTTTTTCCAGTTATAGCTTCTCAACCTTTTGCTCCTGCCATAACCGCATGCTGCACAGTAGCCTTTTCTTACGTTAAAGGCATGCCTCCCGCATCTCCTGCATATGATGTGCGTTTTCTTTCCTCCAGATTTAGATGGTGTTCCCTTTCCCATTTTATCACGGCGATATGTATATTATATTGTCTCCCCTTACAATAACCTTTTCTATTTCTCTTTTCTTTTCTCCTTCTATATATTCCTCGGCATTTTTGAGAATTAAATTCAAATGAGGATGATCATATCCTTCGAGTATGCCACGATATTCTCTTCCTCCCTTTAACTCTACCAACACTCGTTTCTGCAAACTTGCATGAATCACTTCCAATGGTTTCATCAAGGTGTAATGGCTTCGTGTATTAAAATATTTTTCATTGGTTGAATGAGCACTGTCAAGAATACCCTAATGCGGAGATCAAGAGGGATAGAAATGCTACAATGCTACACCAGTTTAATAGAATTGGAAATAGAAGTTAAACTGATTGCTACGATTCTTTGCTACGCAGGATTTCATTGAGAAAAACAAGCAAATTCCTCAAAGATTTTGAAAAATTCGGTCATGAGGCATTGAGGCAGTGGTATCGTATGCTTACTCGATTATTTGCCCATGGTCGGCGTTACAAAGAATGGGCTTGCGATATAAGATTGAAACTGAAAATGCTTTCCTTCAGCATTGGAAGACTGCACTTATTTTATTGGAGCGAGAATTTGTTGACAGTGTCGTCATATAAAAATAAAAAATGGAAAAGCATCAATCGCTATAGCCGCCTATCGGAAGCGTTGGGTCGCCAAACAAAATCCATTCTTCTAATGTCTTAGCGTCTATGGCGGAATCGCTTTCTGGTGGGCTATCCCAGTTTATCGGATAGCGGTTAAGATAATCTCTCAAATCTTTTCCCCATACAGCTCCGATTATTTTTGTTCCATTCACGCCGTATTCCCAGAAGAAATGTGGCTCAAGCCATGTTGTGGCGCCATCCCATGATTTTTTGTCTTCCTTT
>JAGGWA010000145.1 GCA_021157745.1 Thermoplasmata archaeon | reverse complement strand
GGAATTGAAAAAGAAGGTTGGAAAAGAGGTTGCAGATGAATACATGAAATTATCAAAGGCAATAAACAGGCATCGCCGCCTCATTGGCGTGATAGTTAATTCAACAAATCAGCTGAATCAATCTGTCCGGAATCTGATTTTGAGTCAGAAGAGGCTTATAGAAAGTTTAAAAAAGAGGGCTGAAGAAATAGAAGCTTTATTGAAGGAGGAAGGAAACAAAAGCAAAGAGAACGTCGCCAAATAAATATGAGATTGTGTAGCCAGCGAGTATAAAAACCAGGAACGGCAATTTTGGGGTTACCCATATTCTGCCATGATATTGCTGCATATCTGCATCCTTAACTGGATAGATGCTTTTCTTCCCATCTTTTTCCATTGGCCAAACAAATTTATTTTTTGCAATGCTTGCCTCCATCTTGTAGCCGAAGAAAGCATATGGGAATTCAGCCTCTTTTTTTGCAATATTGTAAAAAAGAAAAACTAATGGCATTGGGAGAATCAACAACAATGAATTTATCAAAACAGTTACAGGAAAAACAAATTGAGGGGATTGAAAAAGCGTTGTTGATGGAGGCAAAGGATTGAGCAATGAAATCGCCATGATTGCTTTTGCATCCGCTCCCCCCATTCCAAATATGTATAAAAGAAAAGCTATTGGAATAGAAATTGCTATTGAGATAGCGATGAATGTGAGGTTTTTATGATCAAATAAAAGAAATGCAAGCCCAGCCACGCCCATAGCAAGCCATATCCAGTTATCTGCCTCTCTTTTCTTAATGTCACTGTATGCTGCATATAAAAGAAGGGGAAAAGCAATGGCAAATTTTATCAGGTCTTCCATTTTTTGAATAGCAATACGGCAATCAATGCTGCAATGAATGCCATGATTGAAAACGATGGTGTGTTTGCTTCTGTTTTAACATTAATGTATAGCATATTGCTTTCTGTTCCTCCGCCAACTGCTTTTATTGCAAATGAGCCATCTTTTTCAGCCCTTATTTTTATTCTTACTTCTTTTTTCTCATTGGGTTGAAGCGTTATGTTTCCATCAACAATCGTAACATTTATTCCATCTGTTTTACTTTCCACGCTCAACTCTATGGAAGAAATTTCATATGGAAGTGTATTTTTAATGGTTAACTTAACTATCTTTGTGGATCCTTTTTTAACCTTTATGTTTTCATTGCCACTTAAAATAAGAGATGATTTCTCCTTTACTTCTATTGTCTTGCTTATTGTATTAGAGAGGCTTGCATTATCGATGACACGCAATGTAACGGTATATTCTCCCGCTTCGTCCCATGAATGCTGTGCTTCTGGCTTGGTATAGCTTGAATCAAATTTTCCATCTCCATCCCAATCCCATTCATACAGAACGATATAGCCATCTTCATCATAGCTATCGCTGGCGTTAAATTCAACAGATTCATGAACAGATGGCTTACTTGGATAGAATGAAAAATCTGCTATTGGCGGCTTATTTCCTGTTTTGTTATTTACCGTTATTATTTTAGTTGTTGTTGCAACACCTCCATCATTGTCTTTGACCGTTAATTTAACACTATAACTTCCTACTTCATTATATATGTGAGCAAATCTTTTTTCATATGAAACACTTCCATCGCCCAAATCCCATGTGTAGTTTACGATGGTTCCATCGAAATCGCTGGAGGATGAGGCATCAAATGTTATTGGCTCGCCAATAAAAGGTGTAATAGGATCATAAGAAAAATCAGCATTTGGAGGAATGTTTACAATACTTATTTTTTTACTTATGCTATCGCTCTTTCCACTTCCATCACTAACTGTTAGAGTAACAGTAAATGTTCCAAGTTGTGTATATTGATGCGTCGGATTCCTTTCATTGCTTGTTGTTCCATCTCCAAAATCCCAGTGCCATGATACTGCTCCCGTAGATGAATCCGTAAAATGGATTACATCATTTCTTGTTGGATTTGCTGGATAATATGAAAAATCTGCCTTGAGTTCTACCTCACCTTTATGCCCCTCCCATATTTCCTTTCCATTCTCATCAAATTTTGCAACAAAATATTGATTTACGCCTCCAACAATTCTGTAGCCACCTGCAATTATATCATCGCCATATATGGCTATTTTCCTTATCGCTCCTTCTATATCATATGTCTTGTCCCATATAACATTTCCACTTTTGCTATATTTGATAATATGCCATTTTGAGACGCCATTTTCAATAACATGGTTTCCAACAATTATATTCTCATTGTCATCTATTCCAATGCCAAGACTATAGTCATTGTATGCTGTTCCATCTGTTTTATCCCATCTTTCATTTCCATTTGAATTGAGCAACAACGTCCAGAAGCTTGTGCCTTTATTTCCGCTTACAGCAATGCTTCCATCTGAAAATATGGCGGCGTCTGTTGCGGCGGCATTATTGCCATATATCCTGTCCCATTTTTTATTCAAATTTGTGTCATATTTCACCACTATGAATTTTGTAATGTTGTTTACCTCTGTTCCCCCCACAACAACAACATCGTTGCCTCTAACATCCAATCCAAAAGCGGCATCTGTTCCACCTCTGTCATATTCATCTTCCGCAATTATATTGCCAGTGGTTCCATCGATTTTTATTGTCCAGAAATTCAGGTTTGTTGGTTGCTGTCCCTGCAAATCTACTTCTATGGTAACACCAGTTGCATATACATTGCCATTTGAATCGATGGCTATGTCGCGTAGTAAATCAGCGAAATGGTTATCATATTCTTTATGCCATAACAAATTTCCATTTTTATCATATTTTAAAATGATATAGTCTGTGAGCAATCCGGATAAGCTTGGAGGGATGGGCACGCTCGTTTTTCCCTCTGTTATGCCCCCAACATAAATATTTCCGTTGGCATCGATAACGACAGCTTCTCCAACATTTGTTGCAGAGCCTTCCTGTTGATAACTCTTTTCCCACACTAGTTTGCCATTGCTGTCGTATTTTTGTGTTGTTATTGCCGTTGAATCTCCCTTGCTTACAGAGCCCGTTACAACAACATTTCCATTAGCATCGACAGCTACACCATATATTTCATCCCCAGTTATTCCATTTTCAGGAGGGACTGCCTTTATCTCCATCCCGGTTATCGAAACCAATATAATTACCATAGCAATTGCGGTCAACCTTCTCATATCTTCACCTTTGCAATAATTTTAATTTCATTTATAAAATGTGTGGTTCAATCGTAAAATTCTTTTATCAGTTATAATCATATCCATTTTCACATCATGCTTTTCTCTTGGTAGCTCATCAAGCAATTGGAAATCGAATGCCAATGCTATTTTTAAGGCATTCATTTTGGGGAGGAGACGATCAAAATATCCTTTTCCATAGCCAATTCTATAGCCTTTTTTGTCGAATGCTATACCTGGAATGATCGCAACCTGTATATCTTCTGGCAAAGCAACTCTTATTTCTCTTGGCTCAAGAATTCCATATGCTCCCGTTGATAAATCATTCCAATCATTTATGTAAGACAAAATCAATTCATTTCCTCTTACCACAGGAACAGCTATTTTCTTTTTACCAACATATTCTTTTATGAGTCCGTGTGTGTACACTTCGTTATCAAAGGAAATGTAGCACAGCAATTTTTCCGCTTTCTTAAATTCTTCAAGGCTAACAAGCTTTGATATGATTTCATTGCTTTTTTTCAAAAGCTCATATACACTAAGCTTATTCCTTTTTTCAAGCAATTCCTTCCTTATTCTATTTTTCATAAATTGAGTATTTCCTCTATCAATGCCAACAACCCTTTAATGTCGTGAACTTGCAGATCCCCCATATGAGCTATCCTGAATGTTTTTTCCTTAAGCTTTCCATATCCATTTGAAATGCGGAGATAATGTT
>JAGGWA010000154.1 GCA_021157745.1 Thermoplasmata archaeon | reverse complement strand
CGCATCCCATGCATAAACGACATTGCATCCAGTTATGTTTTCAATTAAGCTTTTTGCCGTTAGATTATTTTCTACTGGAATGGTTATAAGATTCCAGCCAGAGAATAAAGTAAAGTTGAAAGTAATTTCTTTTAAAAGAGAAATATATAGTGGAACATTTATTAACGATTCGTCTGGATCATTAGTGTCTATTTGAATAAATTGGCGCGTGAAGTTTTCTGATAGATTTTCAGTATAAATTGTAATGGATATATTCATTTCCTCTGATGGCTGTAAAACCCCCTCTCTCGGAATAACCTCTATCCAATCAGGTTCTTTTACATAATCGAATATCCATTCCTTTCCAACATTTGATAATATATCGCATGCTTTTACTTCGTTATAGCCATCTGTATCAAAATCTCCAACATTTACGCCAGCAAGCATTCCTTGCGTTTCCGTAATTGTATCTATTTCTTCATATGCAGTACCATTCCATTTTATAATGTGCAGATAAGTTGGTCCCACTACTAATTCCAAATCGCCGTCATTGTTTACATCTCCAATTGCAATTCCTTCAATTATATCATCTTCTCCTGCATAGTTATGATGCCATACTTGTTGATATGAATCTGTTGAAGAATTCCATTTGTATATGTATGCATCTGTGCTATCCAAACCAAAAGCTATTTCATCTATTCCATCGCCATCTAAATCTCCGCATGCTACCCCATATGGATGAGCAGGAAGACCAGTTGCCACAGCATCTGGTGCCCATGTCCCATTTTCATAATTCAATGCATATACTGTATTGCTTCCTGCAGAGGCGATAACTTCTGTCTTACCATCTCCATCTGTATCTCCACTCCATACCATGGGACATTCTGTAGCTTCTCCACTTCCCCAAGAAATTTCTCTTTCAAAATGGCTTGCCGTATTATTCCAAGCTAAAGCAGTTACATGATAACCGCTTGCATCTGATGGCTCATTAGCGATCAATACTTCTACATCGCCATCATCATCATAGTCACAAGCATAAACATCAAAAGCAAAATCATATCCTATGCCAGTATACCAATCAAGTTCTGTAAGATTTGCTCCATCCCAATCGTATGCATGTATTCCATCTTCCCCACTATATTCCCATGAAACAACAAATTCTAGGTCGCCATCATCATCTAAATCAACAACACATGCTCCAGATGGAACATTGTATGATCCTCCAGGGTAAGTCCAGAAATGTTCCTGCACATAATCTTTCGTATTTGTATCATAAGAATAAATATAAGTTCCTCCACTTCCATATCCTCCAATCAAAAATTCATTTATTCCATCTTCATCAAAGTCTCCAACTGGCTGAGCAAGCTGAGAGTGCCCATCTCCTCCATGCTGATGCACCCATTGTAGGGTGAAGCCATGTTGCAACGAAATATTAAATGTCAGATTTGCTGATGCATTTACGGCATTTCCTACTGTAATCATTTCATATATGGTTTGTCCTTTTCCCACAATATAATCCAGATTTAATGGATTAAGATATATATCCGATACATTCGCTCCACCGCCTAGCCAATTCATTATTCTCTGCATAACTTCTGTTCTGTCATCCATACTATTTATCGCTTCAAAACCAAAAGCAAAATAAACTACTTTGTATGTTCCTTCATATTTTATTCCGCCATAGTATGAAGAATTTGCATATTGGAATACTGGTGTGGCTCCTCCTATTGGATTAATTCCATCTGGCCAATACTGATTATCTGCTCCGTCTCCGCTTGTTATAACAATAGTTAAATTATCTCCAATTGGGCCCCCAGCTATACCATTTAGAGTATAAATTTCTGTGTCATCAACAAGCCATTCAGCATGTAAATAATTTGAATAGAAACCATCATCATGAATATCATATCCAATATCTTGCCCAGTTATAAACAATCTTCCTCCATTATCTAAGTAAGTTGAAAGTGCATTCTCATCTTCTGTTGTTAGAGTTGAAGTATAATCATCTCCAGTAAACCATACTACTGCAGTATATTTCGCCATATATGATGGAGTTGGACAACCTTGACTACTTCTATCCCATAGCTCATACAAATATCCAGTTGCCATTAGAGCATTTTCAAAATATGTTTCATAATCATCGCCATTATCATCATCAACTAAAAGAATGTATCCCTTAGCTGCTGTAACATTTAAATTATCAATCCTCCAGTTATTTTCAGAATAGACGTCACCACTGCATTTGGCCTCAATTTTTACTTGGTACTCTCCCTCATATACAGGATTCCATAGCATGGCAATCGATTGAGTATGTTTACCTTCAATTATTAAGGATATTGTATCGAGAGTAGCGCCATTAACAATTAGATTTACATCAACCACTTCATTATTTGTTCCCAAATTGGCGATGGTAGCCTTTATTTCGGTAATTGAATCAACTGCTGCAAAAGTTGGCACTTTTATAGAAGAAACCGCCACATCTGAACCAGCTACTACAACCTTACTTTTTTCATTATCAGCTGTAAGATTTTCACTTACACCGGGTATAGATACATTTACTGCAACATTATACCATCCTCTTGTTGGAACCCATGTAAAGCTGACTTCCTGTGAAGACTGGCTTGCTAAAAATGGGATGGTAAGATTATCTATTTCTGTTCCATTTACCCTACAACTTACAATAATATTTGTTTCATTATTTTTGCCTGTATTGGCTATTGTTGCATTAATATAAACAGTATCACTAGGATTAACATGGTCTTCAACTTCTAAATCAATAACTCCAATATTATGCTCCAGAAGCTCTGGAGGCTTAATTAGCTGAGCAGGGTCTCCAAACAGGGTACAACTTTCTATAATTCCTCTCCAGGTTTCATATCCAGGGTCCCAATTTATGGTAGGTGCCATTGCATCTTTTGAGTATGCTTGCGCCTTTCCGAGCCGCCAATTTGCTGTTCCCCCGCATTTACTCCAGTTAAACATATAATCCCAGAATAATTTTTGTTGCAAAGCACTGCTTGAATTTGTGCAGTAAGTATTTCCCCATCCATAGCCAGTATTATAAACGCACGCAAAAGCAAGTTCTGTATCAGAATGGAAAAGCATTGAATGAAGGACTCCATCGTCTGTTGCATCCATATCACCGCAATGACATCCATAATCATGTATAAAGAATGGCATCGTATTATGATATGAAGATTCCCACTCGGAATCATAAACATCTAACGACATATGCTCATTTGCATGAGCAATACCATTTATTATTGTACATAAATCATTATTTATTGCATCTCTCATCCCAGCAATTGCTACAGATTCAGAACCTCCCTGCCAGCCTGGATTGGGGCCATCATCTTCCGGATCATCTCCCTCGGCTGTCCATCTTACGCTTGTATTAAATTCCATACCAGGATGCGATGAATTCCATGTATCAAAGCCATATAAAAAGCCCAGCCAGCTTGGCCATGGTCCATCATGATTTGGATCTGGTCCAAGCCAATTATCTGTTCCATACAACGTGAAATCCATGAAATCGTCTCCTTCGCAATACCATGTCGCCCAGCCATCTAGATCTCCTCCATAAAACGCAACATTTTCTAGATAATCTCTATCCGTGGCATCTGCATAATAAAAACTTTTTGTTAACCAATTTGAAATATCTATACCTTCATCACAAGGTATGCTCCCTATAAATAATTCTGAATATAAATCAAAGCCGGTGTCATCAGATTCTCCCCATTGCGAATCATGATCATCATTAAAAGTGCCATCTAAATTGCTCCAATATAAATCAGAATCAACATCTTCTTGGGAAGAACCAGTTCCATAATGTAAAAGCCTTCTTGGAACCATATTTGGTCCATCATTATCTCCAGCAATCAAAATGTATTGAGTCCCCCAATCAATATATGCATCTTTACAGAATTCCCTTATTTTTGCAGCAGTATCATTAAATAATTGTTCAGTATCCCAATAATCTTGGCATGCCTCAATTTCTTCAACTGTAACTATAGTTGTCTCCAACCCTTCTGACTCTTTTCTACTAATAAAATCGCTCCAATTGTAAGTAGCGGTAAAATCCACCAACGCCTCCCTTGTAATGATGACATAATCATAATGTTCAGAAGGATTACATATTCCACCCGGATATTCAAAAGCAGTTTTAACTGTATATGTATCTAATATTTCTGGATTCATAACTAATGTTTTCACCCACTCCCTATCAAGAGGATTGTTTCTGAAAAATTCATTTACATATCCGGTTTTTTTAAGCTCTATCCTAATTGTTAAATATTTATAGTAAAATAATTCTCCTATTTTCGGATAATATTCAATTGGATACAAATTCATTGTCAAGATAGCATAGCCTCTGCAATAATGTACACCAACCACATCAAATAGTTTTGAAAAGTTTTGTGAATTGTATGCTTCTTCATCAATAATAAATTCTGGTCTTCCATATCCTATTGGGATCGGATGCTGATACGGAAAAATTGGTTTTTCTTTCAAATCAATTTCTTTGATTATTATCTCTTCTCTCTCTCCTTCTACTGTAACTCCTTCCAATTGCGTACCATATGGAAGCAGGATTCTAGTCCCATATACAGGTAATGCAGGTTTCCCCGCCTCTCCAGTGTTAATGCAACCAGCCATACTAATTGTTGTAAAAGTCCTGTTAAAAATGTTGATTTCTTTTAAATTTGGTGGAGAAAAGGTTATTTTATAAGTCAAGGTTTCGCTATCATCTTTTGTAGCATTGTTTGTAACCTTTAAATGAACAATGTTTGCTGCAATTCCAATTGGTGAAATCAAAAAAAGAGTTACCAACACCACACTAATATTATTTAGTTTTCCTCTCATTTTTTCACTTGTTATGAAATATTTTTTGATATAAGAATTTTTTGTTGACAACCAGTATCTCCAAAAGTTAGCCAAAATCTCATTGTTAGCATGACTTTTGGCTAACAATGATCGGAAAAATCAGCAATTTTTATTATAGAGTATCACAAATCTGTTAAATCCGCTTAAAATCACGCTTCATTGTCTCTCCAATAAAATAAAAAGCTGAGGATACTCCTGTATTTATAAAAGCGCTGAGTAAATTTTTGAATGCAACATATATGGAATAAATTTCAATGAGATTATCATTTTCTCCTGTTATTTCATCCTCTACCAAATCTTTCCATTCTTGAGCAGTTATTGGAGAATGTGCTCTCGCCAAATACCAGAGATTATACAATATGGACATGAAAAGGAAAAAGAAATATCTTGTGATAAAATCATCAGTTTTTTGTTTTAACCCTGAAATTGCTTTTAGCATGTTCATCGCCCTCGTTTTATGGCTTGAGGGCTTATACGCCCTCCTCCCGCGGAGGGTTCACATGCTATCTAAAGTGTCGAGTTAAGCTTTCCACCATCCACTGGCAGCATAGCTCCATTTATATATGAAGCAAAGTCGCTTGCAAGAAAAGCAGCCGCATAGCCGATTTCTTCAGGCAGCCCAAGGCGGCGCGATGGTATCGAAGAAGCAAGTTTTTCCGTTGCTTCTTCCATAGTTATATTTTCACGGGCTGCCATATCTTTCGCGAGCTGGATTATTCTATCTGTTTTTATCATACCTGGCATTATTCCGTTTACCATCACTCCATATCCTCCAACCTCTTTTGCAAGCGTTCTAACAAGTCCGGCCATGGTGATGCGAACAACATTGCTCAATGCAATATTTGGTATAATTTCTTTTATTGCAGTGCTCGTGGAATATATTATGCGGCCCCATTTATTTTCAATCATATATGGCAGCAATTCCTTTGTTATGTAAATCGCTGGATGCAACAACAAATTTATGGCATTATCCCAGTCTTCTTTTTCCAGTTCCATGAAATAGCCTGGCTTAACCCCGCCTGTTGAGAAGAAAAATATGGATGGCTTCCTTTCTTTTATCTTTTCCATCGCATTCTTCAAAGAATTTTTATCACTCAAATCTGCAACAACATAGCTCGGCTTTTTCCCGTCTCCTGCCATATTTTTTTCGTTGCTTCCTCCAGATTTTTTTCGCTTCTTGAAAGGAGGATAACATTGGCATTGCACATTGAAAAAACTTTTGCCACACCAAATCCTATGCCCTTAGAAGAGGCTGTAACCAAAGCAACTTTTCTATTCAAATCAATTTCCATGCTATTATAGAAAAGAATTTTTATAATTTTTATGCATGCATTTTCATGGTTGAAATAAAAGAATTCGCTGGTTTACGTCATCCGGAGCCGGAAAAATTTACAACGTCTCCATATGATGTTATAGGCGAAAAAGAAGCGGAAGAGATGAGAAAAGAAAGCGATTCTGCAATCCATATAATTCTTCCAGTGGGCGAGGGAGAAGAAAAATATGAAAATGCACGTAAAGCTTTCGAAAAGGCAAAGGAAAAGATGATAAAAGATGAGCCATCCATCTACATATATCAGGAAGGAAATGATTTCAGCCAAAGAGGCTTCATTTTCTGTGTTTCTCTTGAAGATTATGAAAAGGGGGCGATAAAAAAGCACGAGGAAACGAGAGAGAAGCCATTGAAGGATAGAATGAAACATATAGAAGCTTTGAAGGCAAACACAGGCTTGGTATGGACGGTTTTCAGAAGAAATGAGGAAATAAAGAGAAAAATGGATGAGTTGATGGTGCAGCAGCCAATAATTCAATTCCAGAAATATGGATATATGCATCGGCTATGGAAAATAAGCGATAAGGAGACCATAGAAGAAATAAAAAGGTTATTTGAGCCATTGCATCTTTACATTGCAGATGGGCATCACAGGATGGCGGCGGCATATCATTACTGGAAAAAATATGATGGAGATGAAGCAAAATATGTGATGATTTTTGCATCAAGTGATGACGAGGTAAGAATACTTCCATATAATCGAGTGATTAAAAAGATCGACATCCCGGATTTCATTGAAAGAATAAAAGAAAAATTCTATGTTGAGGAGTTAAAAGAATGGAAGGAGCCGGAGAAGCATGAGATATACATGTATTACAGGCATAGATGGTGGAAACTCGTGCCCAAAAAAATTCCTGATGGCATTGTTGAAAGCTTGGATGTCAGTATACTGCACAAAAATTTGATAGAGCCAATATTGGGAATCAAAGATGTGAGAAAGGATCCAAACATATTTTTTGTTGGAGGAAAAGTTAGCAAGGAAGAGTATGAGAAACTCGTTGATGAAAAAGGAAATGCAGCAGTCTTTTATCTCCATCCAACAAGCATTGAAGAGCTTGAAGCCGTTGCAGATGCAAACAAAAACATGCCCCCAAAGTCGACATGGTTTGATCCAAAGCTGCTAACGGGCTTAGTATTTCACATGCTTGAATAACTACTTCCACACCTTTACTCCTTCCTTATCCGGCGTTACTATATACGCATCTTTGCATTTATCTTTCAAAGCTTCCATTATCTTCTCGCTGTCGTCGCCAATCGCTATTATGCTGCCGCCGCCGCCAGCGCCCGTTATCTTTGCTCCATAAGCACCAGCCTTTCTCGCTATGGTTACGAGCTTTTCAATTTCTTTTGAGCTTGCTCCAATATTGTAAAGTATTTTGTGATTTTTGTTCATAATTTCGCCAAATTTCACAACATCTTTCTGGCGAAGAGCTTTTATTCCATCCATTACAAGTAATTCCATTTCATTCAGCAAATCTTTTGCGAAAGAGGAATGCTCAACGAACCTGCTTACTTTTTTTACAATGCTTGGGGTTTTCGATTTTATATTGCTAACGCCTATGACGATGTTTATTTCAGGTATTTCAAATGGATAGATGTGCCATGTGTTTCCATTTTTGGAAATCTTCCATATATAGCCTTCCTTTTCTTTCTTCCATACCATTATTGCATTTCCATAGGAGCATGTTGAGGTGTCGATTGGACTTGCCATTCCTTGCACATCATATTCGATTTCAAAACTGTGTTTTGCCACCCTTTCCTTGCTGAATCCATTTTTCATGGCAAATAGGGCGGCAACTATCGCTGTTGTTATCGCTGCAGAAGAGCCCAGTCCGCTGGCAGATGGAATCTGAGAGAAAGTTGTTATGCTCAATGGCTCACCATTCCATAGCCTTTCTATCGCTTTTTTGATATAAGTGTGCTTTTTTTCATCAAGGGGGCGAGAATTTACAGTATAGCTGGAAGAAATTTCGATATCAACAGCCACTTTCAATGAAATAGCCATCGCTAAAGCAGGTTTTCCATATACTACGCCATGCTCGCCAAGCAATATAATTTTGCCAGGAGAAATTGCTACAGTCATTCTATTTCTATTACTCTATTTTTATTTTCTTCCCAGCTTTTCTTTTGATTGGAAGAGTTATTTCCAAAACGCCATTTTTCATCTTCGCCTTTGCGTTGTCGACATCTACTTTATATGGGAGAGATATGCTCCTGTAAAAAGAGTAGCTTCTCTCACTCACAATGTATTTTCCCTCCTTCCTTCTCTCTCTGCTTGCCTTAACTTTTATATAATCTTCTCCTATCTCAAGCTCAACATCCTTTTTTGAAAAACCCGGCAAATCTATTATGATGAGGAGTTCCTTTTCTTTTTCTATTATATCATAGGAGGGCATTCTTTTTATGCCCATTATCTGCTTCATTTCTTCAAACTCTTTTTCCATTCTATCTATAATATCCTGCAACTTCATGTTTTTATAAAAAAGGCGATATTTATTCCTTTTCTATAATTTTCTTGAAATTCGTGAAATGCAAATTGGCATGGCAAGCACAATACTTATAAAATAGTTACATATACTTGCTTCTAATGAGAAGGAAAAAGACGAACCCACAGCTCATAAAAACCATAGAATTCCTGTATAAGGCAGCGGAAAAATACAATGCAGCAGTGTGGAAAGCTATCGCCAAAAAACTTGAGAAGCCTTCCCGAAATTGGGCTGAGATAAATGTTGGGAAGATAACAAAGCATTTGAAGGAAGGAGAGATTGCAATAGTGCCTGGCAAGGTGCTTGGAATGGGAGACGCTGGTAAAATAGAGGTAGCAGCATGGAAATTTTCAAAGCAGGCAAGGCAAAAAATTGAAAAGGCTGGAGGTAAATGTTATAGTCTGGTTGAAATCGTTGAGAAAAATCCTAATGGAAGTAATGTTCGTATCCTGGGTGGTTAAATGGCTGTGATAGATGCTACAGATGCTCCTATAGGCAGGCTTGCAACCCGCGTTGCCAAGCGCTTACTTGCGGGTGAGGAAATATATATAGTTAATGCTGAGAAGGCTATAATAAATGGGAATAAGGAGGAAATAAGGGAGCGATATTTAAGGAAGCGTAGAATAGGCGGAACAAAGCGCAAGGGCCCATATTTTCCGCGCCTGCCTCACATGATTTTGAAACGCACGATTCGAGGAATGCTGCCATATCAGCAGCCAAAAGGCAGAAAAGCATATAAAAGGTTGCGTGTATTCATTGGCGTGCCTGAAGAATTGCAGGGAAAAGAGCTCGAAAGATTGCAATTCAAGAAATCAGCAAATTATATAACTTTAAAAGAATTATCTGAAT
>JAGGWA010000167.1 GCA_021157745.1 Thermoplasmata archaeon | reverse complement strand
CGTTCAACATTTTACCCAAAATAGGCATCCAATTATTAAATCTTTCGCAGATGTTGATATTGGGGATTATTCTTTCCTTCTTGCCATTACAATTGCTATTGCAATAACTGCTGCAATTATTATTGCTATTATGAGGTATGGCAACATGGATGATGGCGTTGTTATAACGGCATCAGCAACTCCCTTGATCTCTATGTTGCCAGCATTGTCAATTCCATTTGAATAGATATAGTACGTTTTTCCTGCTGATGTATCAAGAGCAATGCTCTCATTTAATGGAACTGTAACATGCCTGAATTTTTTGCTTCCCTTCTCAAAAACTGTTATGGTGGTGTAATTTATGCCACTTCCTTCATCATTTCCTGTTGCTGTAACATATATCTTTCCATCTTTGACATGAGCCTTTGCCTCTGTTGATGGTGGAGTGGCATCGAACATTAAAACAACTTCATTTGTCTCCACAGGCGGATTATAATCAAAATAGACCTTTGCCTTTTCTTTTATTTCATCTCCAGTTTTAACCTCATTCTTCAGATTTGCCTTAAAACTAACCCATCCCTCGCCTTCAGGTGGATTTTTGTTTGGTGGAAGAGTTATGTTCTTAAAAACGATCTCCACTTTCTCATCTGAAACATTGAAATATTTTAATTTTTCAGGATGACTTGATGAAATCAGCTTTATGCTGCTTGCATTTATGTTTTCATCGAGTGGAGCCACGACCCTAACATCATAAGCAGGTGCTGTTGCATTTTCCAGATTTTCAAAATGAATTGTATATATTATATCCTCGGTAACATTTGTCACATATTTTGATGGCGAGGCATCGATGGAATTGGGATCGATGCTTCTAACAACTTTAAACTGGCTTGCTCCACCTCCAACAAGACTGCCTGCTAAAAGTGATGCAGCTCCAAATTTTGCAGCATTCCACATCGTAGAATATAGATTGTATTCCGCATATTGCGCCGCAGTAGGCACCCATGTTGCAATTTTACCTGTAGCAAAATAATAATGGAACCATCCAGGATATATTGTTTTTCCCTCTGCCGCAAGTTCAATGGTTCTTGTGGTATAATGGCCTATGCCAAGATACCATCCTCCAAATCTTGGGTTCTCGGCAATTTTTATTATGTTCCCATATACTCCATTGCTGTATCTTGCCTCAAGCCCTATCAGGGTTCTGAATTGTGTGCCTTCCATTCTTGAAAACAGATGCACTGATTCCAACCCGGCTTTTCTCGCCACCGCGCCGGCGGCAGCGCTGGTGATCAAAGCCATCTCTATATTTCCTGCAATCTCTCCTATAACCTTTCCAGCCTGCATGTACTCATTTTTTGCTTTTATATCAACTATTCCCAGAGTGGCTGCATTGAGAGCTCCTGCCCCGAGTCCCTTAAGCCCTTCCCATGCTGTTGGAAGAAATTCCTCATTGAAAAATTCCTTTGCATACCACTTTGTTTTCTCCCATATACCGCCTTCAGCTGGATAATCATTCTGCGTGGAAGCAGCAGACACATCCATCAAAAATGATGCTCTCGATGACTTTACCTTTTCCCCATACATTTTTTCATTGAATGTATCATATATTACACTCCATGCAATGTAGTTCGACAGTATTGGATTAACTTTGTATAAATCCAGCAGCGTTTCAACCTGCTTTTCATAATCAAGCTTCGTAAAATTATTAAAGAAATTTTTTTCAGCCTGCCTTGAAACATTCCATGCTTCATTCAACAATTCATCAACATTCTCATATTTTGCCTTCAACTCATTCCATTTTTCCAAGGGCAGGGATGCAAACTCTGCAACAATGCAGGGAAGATATGTGGAATTAAATTTAACCTTTGGATTCTCTCCAAATGCTATATCCGGAGGAACGGTGAAATATATGGTGAGATAAAGATATTGCTTTGGCTTGAGATATACCTTCACCAATTTTACTTCTGGTGAAGAGGCTATAATTTCCCCTCCCTCTATTTTGTCGATGCTGATATAATATGGAGTAAGAATAGCTAAAAGAAAAACAGCATCCTTTTCTCCGTCATTTTCAAGAAACATTTTTTGCTGACTTTTTCTACCCGGTTCAACGCGGGGAGCGGTGCTTCCCCATATTGTGAGGAGAGGTAACTTTATCGAGACATTTGGTTTTGTGAAATTTGTGGTGTTTGAAACTTTTTCAGTCAGCCAGGGTTCATATATAAGCGTTCCCTTGAGGATATATATTCTGTCTCCATCTGATGAATGAATAACTTCCTCATTTCTCTTAACATGTGGACCATCTGAAGAACCCCAGTAATTTAGCTTGGCATCAACTATTGCATCACAATCTTTTGTAAAGCCCCCGTTTCCGCAAATATTGCAGTATTGAATGCTTATGTTTTCGCCTGTTCCCTTAAGCACAATGCTTCCCTGTTTATTGTTTATTATATCGCATCTCTCTATCTTCATATCCGGAGATATAGCATATACTCCCCAGCTATTATTTTCTATTCGCACATTTTCCATATCTATTTTGCATTCCTCAGCATACAATCCATATCTTGCTCCTGTTATCCTGCTACCTTTTACACTTACCTCAGCATTTTTTGCATGTATGGCGTAGGGGTAAAGAGAGGTTAAATCGTAGGTTGAAGATAAAGAATAGTGATAATTTATCTCAATGCCCTCTAAACTATAATTTCCGTTTCCAACAATAATCGCTGCAGATTCTTCTTTGAGGTCATGAGCATATTGAATAATTTTACAATTTTTTATCTCAGCATCCATTTTGGCAAGAGATATGCTATGTCCTGGTATCAGTTTAACATTATTTGTTATGATGCAATCAGATATGGTAATATGTCCTTCATATCCTCTTATAACATCGATTGGAACCGTGCCGCCATGCATAGGCACATCGAAAATGCAGCCGGAGATGGTTACATTGCTGTTACTTGTTTTTATTCCCATAACGCTGTCATGGAAATAGCATGAAGATATGGCGGCATTGGAATTATATAGGGTAACATATCCGCTATGAGAAAATTCGCAATTTGTTAATGTTATATCTCCATCTGTTGCAACAATTGAACCAAAAACGAGTAATGGATGCAATGATGTTCTACAATCTACAATTTTACTGTTTTTCATGCGTAATTTACCTTCAACTTTGAAATAGTATTTTCCACCTTCAGCTTTTATGGTGGAATCATATACATACAATGCAGCGTTTTTCTTCACCTCTATTCCAAATTTTTCTGATGAAGAATTGAATATGAGCGTAACATTCCTTAATATGAGTTCTCCATTGACCACCAAATTTTTCGATAGCACGAGCGTCTTTCCTTCAATTGTTTTGCTCCCTTCAATAACCCAGTCTTCAGCATTTGAATATGGCATCAATGGTGTTAAAAACAACAAAACAACAAGAATGCTCAAAATTTTATTTTGGGCATTCATAAAAACTAATGCAGAATAATTTTAAAAATATATCGTCTGGTAAAATACAGAAATGGATATTTTTGTCCATCTCGTAGAATCATCTAAAACGCACCGTTTCAAGATTTTTTATAGCAAGTGTCTTTATCCCGTATTTCTTATGGATAGCAGCCGCCAACTCCAAGCATTTTGATTCCTCTCCATGATTGAGTATGATTCTTTTTGGCTTTGGAGAAAGATTCTTCACATAGTTCAGCAGCTGGTTTCTGTCAGAATGCCCAGAAAAGCCCTCGCATGTTTCCACGCGCATGTTTATGACAACATCTTTTCCCGCCACATTCACCTCCTTCCATCCCTTCTGTATTTTTCTTCCAAGCGTTCCTTCAGCCTGATAACCAACGAATATGAGGGAATTTTTCTCATCATCTGCCCACGCCTTCAAATACTCCATCACTGGACCACCATTTAACATACCGCTTGTTGCAAGAACGATTGCAGGTTCTGAACTATCTATTATTTCCTGCCTTTTATCATAGCTGTCCACCCTTTCAAAAATGTCAGCCATTAAAGGATTCTCTCCTTCCTGGAATATTTTTTTGCGTAAGTCAGCATTCAAATATTCAGGATATGCAGTGTGTATGGCTGTTGCCTCCCATATCATTCCATCCAGATAAACAGGAGTGGAAGGAAGTTCTCCTTCCCTCATGTAATGCTCCAGAACAATCATAACTTCCTGGCTCCTTCCTACTGCGAAGACAGGTATTAAAACCTTTCCACCCTTTTCTATTCCTTCCTTAACAATGTTTTTCAGGTATTCAGCTGCTTTTTTGCGAGATGGCTGCACATCCTGCTTTCCACCATATGTTGATTCAAGAACCAAAGCTTCAAGGCGAGGAAAGTGTGTGGCGGCCGAGCTAAAAAGCCATGTCTTTTCATATTTTATGTCTCCGGAAAAAGCAATGTTGAAGAGGCCTTCGCCAATGTGAAAATGGCATATTGCAGAGCCAAGAATATGACCGGCACGATGCATTGTCAGGCGTATATCCGGAGCTATATCAATCGTATCTCCATAGTTCAATGGTATGGTATGCTTTATTTCTTCTCTTATATGCTCTGAAGAATAAGGAGCTTTTTTGGCTTCATCCGCTCTAACCTTCAAATAATCCATTTGAAGCAGAACCATCACATCTCTGGTTGGATATGTCACATATACAGGGCCATCATAACCATATTTGAATAACAATGGAACCAAGCCAGAATGATCGAGATGGGCATGCGTGACGACGACACCATCTATTGATTCGAGAGGCAGAACTTCTGGCACATTGAGATACGGGGAACCATTGTCGGGAGAAGAAACATCTATGCCGCAGTCTATCAAAATTTTACTGTCCTGTGTGGAAAGCAGGGTGCAGGAGCGACCAACTTCTCTGTAGCCACCTAAAGCAGTTATTCTGACCCATTTTTCTCCTGTGCTTACACCACGATGCAATCTTCTTCCAAGTTTTCTTAAAAATTCTTTCCTCTCATCGCTTACAAGACGGAGGTATCTTCTTATGTCCTGAACCATCTTCGATGGCATAGGAGGGGCCCTTATTATTTTCGGTGTCCATCCTATTTCTTTTTTTATTTCGTTAAGCAATGCTCCTTTTTTGCCTATTGCCACTCCCGGCTTCTCCGCTTCTATCGTAACTTCTCCAACATCTGGCTCAAAGTATATGTTTGTTATTTTTGCTTCCTCAGGTATAATCTCTCTTATTTTCTTTTCAGCCTTTTCAATATCTTCAAGAACAGCTGGATCAGGTCTTACAGTTATTCTTTTCTGTAATTTCTTTGCAAGCTGCTTTACCAGATCTGCCTGCTCAGCGAATTTTTCAGGGTCTTTTGTGTATATTACAAGCTCGGCTCCTTCAAACTCTATATCGGTTATTCTTATGTCTTCTGGAACAACTGTTTTAATTTCTTCCCTAATCTTCTTCAATACGTCTTCAACTGGCATGACAATTACAATCCGAGTTTTTTCTTCCTTTCTTCAATTTCTTCTTGACTCAGCTCTCTATATTCCTTGGGCGTTATAACAACAATATCCATTCCATTTCCAGAAGCTGAATCACGTTTCATCGCAGCTGTCATAGCTTTGATGGCTAAATCAATTCCCTCATCCACACTCATATCTTCCTTATAATTGTCCTCAAGGACTCCAAACACATATGGAGAACCAGAACCCGTGGAAGTATATATATCCTCGATGGCGCCGCCTGCCGCATCCAGCGAGAAAACATGGGGACCGTCGCCATCGACGCCCGCAACGATTAACTGCACATAATATGGATAAAACTTGCGCTGATTCAATATGTTTGCCATTAACGTGGCTGCTCCCTCTATGGGCATTTTTTCTTCCCTTTCCATTTTGTACAGCTCTGCTTCCGCTCTCAGATATCTCGCCAGAACCTGGGCATCGCCAACGAGTCCTGCAGTGGTGAGTAACATATGTTCATCTATCTTGTATATTTTCTTCGCTACCTTATGAGCAATCATGGTGTTCATCGTGGCCCGATGTTCGGCAGCTGCAACTACACTATCTTTACAT
>JAGGWA010000143.1 GCA_021157745.1 Thermoplasmata archaeon | reverse complement strand
TTCTGGCTTCTCACGAGGAGGATGCTTCTCAAACTTTATTTCCTCTCCAAATCTAACGTTCTCTTCCTTGAGATAACCAGAAAGATATAGATTTATTCCATGCCTCACATTTTTTGCTCCTGCAACAACTCCATACACTCCTTTCTTTCCATAAACTATATGAATAATGTCGGCAAGAAAATCGAGAATGGCGAGATCATGCTCTATAACAATAACCATTTTTCTTTCTGCAAGCTCCCTTATTTTTTTAGCCATCTCCATCCTGTTTTTTATGTCGAGATATGAAGAAGGCTCATCAAAGAAATATATGTCAGCATCTCTTTCCATCGCAATGGTTATCGCAACTTTCTGCAGCTCGCCGCCCGCCAGCTGGCTCACCTGCCTTTCTTTTATGCTCTCGAGCTCTTTTCCCTCGCATTCCATTTCATTCAAAAGCTCTCGAACTGTTCCCTTATAGGAGGCGAGTTTGTCAACATATTGCGGCTTATAGCTTATTTTAATCTCGCCATTTGAAAGCTTTTTAAAATAGTTCGCCAGCTGACTCCCCCGCCAGTAATCTATTATCTCATCCCAGGATGGCTCGTTATCCCATCTTCCAAGGTTTGGTTTAAGCTTCCCAGCAAGTATGTTTATAGCCGTTGTCTTTCCAATGCCATTCTCTCCTAAAATGCCCACAACTTTTCCCTGTGCAGGTGATGGCAAACGAAAAAGGCGGAATCCATTCTCACCATACTGATGAACCAACTCGCTTTCAAGCTCATCTGCAAGATTTTCAATATGTATTGCATTAAAAGGACATTTATGGACGCATATGCCGCAGCCAACACAAAGTTCTTCCGACACTACAGGCTTATCATCCTTCATTACAATTGCTTCTACACCGTTTCTTACAGGTGGGCAATATTTAATGCATTCCAGGCTACATTTTTTTGGCTGACATCTATCCCTATCTATTACCGCTACCCTCATTTTTGAACCACACAACTTTATCCAGAGCATTTATTAAAATTGACGGCTCGTCGAACATTGGAATCGAAAGCTCTGCCAGTCTTTCCTTTTGTTCCATAACAAATTTTCCCCCTATGGCAATGGCAACATACAAGGCATTTTTCCTTCTAAAGCCCTCATAAAATTTTTGAAGCGTAGCTGCCAGAGGAGCATCATGAAAAACAAAAATTAATGAGACTATCCCAACATCATCGCCAACATTTTCCAAGGCATTTAAATAATCGTGTGCTGTTGCGCTCCCTGTTAAATCAATTAGCTCGGCAAGCTCAAGATTTTCTTTCTCATCTATCAAGTCGGCTGCCACAACGGCGGGGCCGGCGCCATTCGTTATTATGACAATCTTACCATTTTTTGGCATTGGTTGCATACTCATTATCTTTATGATTGAGAAAAGCTCCGCAAAGTTGTCTACTGTTATTATACCAAGTTGTCTGCACACTCCTCGAAAAATATCGTAATTTGTTGCCATTGCTCCTGTGTGCAGGCGGGCTGCTTTTTTTCCAGCCTCACTTCTCCCTCCTTTCAGAACTATTATTGGCTTTTCATATCTCCTTTCAAAAAATTTAGGCGAGAAATCTTCTGCATATATTGCTATTATTTCTGTTTCATCATCTTTTTCAAGATATTCAATTAAATCAACTTCATTGACATCACATTTATTTCCATACGAAACGAATTTCGATACTCCTATGTTTTCTCGAGCAAGCTTTTCAAGCAATCCTATTCCGAATGTTCCAGATTGGGTTAGAATGGCTACATTTCCGCTTTCTGGAAGCTGCATGTGACGCTGGAAAAAAGTGTTGAATCCATTTTTTCCATTGAAAGTGCCAATACAATTTGGCCCTATTATTCGTATTCCATATTTTCTCGCCACCCTCACCATTTCTCTTTCTATTTCCTCATTTCCGCTTTCTTTGAATCCGCCGGAAATAACAACAACATGCTTTATTCCTTTTTCGCCACATTCTTCTATTGCTTCCAGAATTTTATCGGGAGCTATTGCAATTATGGCTAAATCAATGCTATCTTCGATGTCCAAAACACTTCTGTAGCATTTTATTCCATCTATTTCTTTTCTTACGGGATTTACAGGAAAAACCCTTGCTTTTTTTGAAACATTTTTTAATATTTCATAACCTATTTTTCCTTCTTTGGCTGAAGCTCCTATTATTGCAACGCTTTTTGGCTGGAAGAAAGCATCCATTTATTCTTCTCCAAGAACAACAACGTCTTTAACAGACTTTACTGAATCGAAAGGAAATATGAGGTAGCCCTCATCATTCTGGTTATAAAGGCGTGGATCTATTTTGTCGGATGGCTCAACTATTAAATCAACGAGCTTCCCTGTTCTCTCATCGACAGTTATATTTTTTATTATTCCAAGATATAAGCCCTCGCTACTCATTACTTTTTTCCCTCTAATTTCATTCTCCATCACTTTCATTTTAATCACTATGAAAATAAAATCGCCTTTTTAAATTTGTGGATAAAATCAGTAACCCAGCCCTTTATTTTGCCATCTGATCAGCCAAGCAAGAAAAAGAAAGATCATGAATAGGGCACCAAATAATGCTGCAGTTTCTTCATCTCCAGAATAAAATGAAATGAGGGCAGGAAAAAGAAAGAAAAGAGAGAAAAACAAGAGTAAGGCGAAATCTCTCCATGCAATGCGTGAAACTAAAAAGTTAAGATAAGATTCTTTGTCTCTGTTATACCATCTCCTTGAAAAAATGCTTGCAAAAAGAAAGAAAATGGAAAAAGCAATCGTAATAATGCCCATCCATATTTCATAAAAAAGGAGAGCTATCCCACTTGCTATCAAAATAAAAGAAAAGGGTATGGCAATTTTTAGCGCAATTTTTACAAGCGTTTCGAAACCTTTCATCATAAATATAGGAGCGACGAATATAAATGCTTGGAATTAAATCGATTTCTTTTTATGCTCTTTGCCATTACAATTTCATGAAATTGCATGATGTGCTGTTTGCGGTGTATATCGCCATAATTTTGCCTCTTGCATCGCTATTCTACTTTGCCATTGCATTAACAAATTTTGATGTATTGTTAATGATTGCGGGCGCCGCCATACTGTGGGGAGTGATGATACCTTATCCTGTCTATAGATATGTAAAAATAAAATTCTCATAACCTTATCTTAAAAAAATCTTTCTCCTGCTTCCCCTTTCGAAAATGAAGCACGACTTTTGTCCCTTTTCCCTCCTCGCTCTCTATTCTCACATTGCCACCATATCTCTCCATCAATTTTTTCACGATATACAGGCCGAGGCCGCTGCCCTCGCTGTCGCGCCGCCAGCCCTGCTTGAAGACATCTTCCAGAAACTCTTTTGGAATGCCTCTTCCATCATCTTCAATGGTTATTTCGAGTGCGCCATCTAAATTCCTGCCATTTATTTCTATGTGGCTTGCGTTGGAATGTTCGATCGAATTTTTTATTATGTTTGAGAAAATCTCGCTTACAAGCTCATCCGCAATTACTGTGGCATTTTTGACATTGCATGAAATCTTTATTCCAGCTTTTTTTGCTTCTTCCTCAAATGAGGAGCACATGTCTCGGAGCAACTTTCCGACATTTATTTTTCTGAGTTTCCTTTCCTTTCTTATTTCATTTAATTCTCTTATGGACTGAATAAGTCTGTTGCTTTCCTCTATGCCAGTTTTTGCTTTTTCAACATAGCTCTTCTGTTTTTTATTCAAATTTGTTTTTTCGAGTAATCCAATGTAGCCCAATGCAATCTGATTTTTATTGAATATGTCGTGCCTGAGTATTGAATTCAAAAACTCATTTTCATCCATCTTTTCCTTTTCTTTTGTTACATCTTCTATTATCAAATATGTTTTTCCTCCGAATTTTATTGCTTTTTCCTTTGCCCAGAATGTTCTGTTTTTACCCTTCCATTTTTTAATTTCTCCCGAGCCATCCAGAGATATTTTGTTTATGTTTTCTCCTATTATCTCCTCGCCATATCCAGTCAATTCTGAAAATTTTTTATTTATTGAAACTATATTTCCATTCCCATTCAATATGCATAATGGTAGCATCTCTGCCAAAAAATCTTTTTTAAAGGCTTGCATTGCAATTGAGATGGCGAGAGGAAGC
>JAGGWA010000158.1 GCA_021157745.1 Thermoplasmata archaeon | reverse complement strand
CATCTAGCAAATCCAGTGCCTTTTTGTTTCCCTCTGGCTTAACAACCCTGCTGTACTCTATCTCAACCCTTGCATCACCATCCTCAATCTGCCTCACAATCATGTAAACAGCCATGAGCATATCGAGGGGTTCAAAGCCTGCTATGACCTGCGGAATCCCATACTTCTCTGATATTGGCTCCCATGGTTTACTTCCTATGATCGTAGAGACATGCCCTGGCAATATTATACCATCCAAATCAACGCGCCCCATGGCGGCGATGCCAATCACGGCAGGAGGAGTGCGGCGGTGCGAGCTGTAGACATAAAAATTGGGCGGCATTCTTTTTATGATATATGCTGTTGAAGGAGCCGTTGTTTCAAAACCCACGCCAAAAAATACAACTGGCCTTTTTGCTTTTTCTGCCATTTCAACTGCATCCTCTATGCTGTAAACGACCCTTATGTCCTTTCCTTTTGCCCTCTCATCTGCAAGAGAGCCATCCTTGCCAGGAGAGCGAAGCATATCTCCATATAAAGCAATGGTTGCTTTACTCGCGATTGCTTTAACCTCTTCTATTTCTCTTATTGTTGTAACACAAACGGGGCAGCCTGGTCCCTCTCTTACATCAATTCCAACATCGAAAAATATTTTATCCAATCCATGCCTAACAAGTGTATCCTGATGAGTGCCACATACATGCATTATTTTTAGATTAAGATTTCTTTTTTTCAATTCCTGATATATTTTTCTGGCTATCTCCTCATCTCTAAATTGAAACATGATTACAATGGATATGATTTTTAAATATTTAGTGCTGCTCGAATATACTCTACACTCGAATGCCATACAGCAATAAAAATATAAAAGGAAAAAAGTTATGCAAATGATGAAGAAATACAGATGTAAAATATGTGGCTATGTTTATGACCCTGAAAAGGGAGATCCTGAAAACAACATACCTGGTGGAACTCCTTTTGAAGAATTGCCAGACGATTGGACTTGCCCGATATGCGGAGCAAGCAAAGAAGATTTTGAGGTGGTAACGTGATAAGGAAAATTGTTGATGGCGTATATAATGTGGGCGTCGTGGACTGGGATCGCACCCTATTTGATGAAATTGTTCCATTGCCGCAGGGCACAAGCTATAACGCATATCTCATTATGGATGAGAAGGTTGCTTTGGTGGACACAGCGGAGCCATATAAATGGGAGGAATTGAAAAGAAACATTGAGGAAATGGGTATCGAAAAGATCGATTATATAATATCCAACCATGCTGAACAGGATCACTCTGGATGCCTTCCTTTTTTGCTGGAGGAATTTCCTGAAGCAAAGATAGTTACAAATGAGAAATGCAAGCAGTTCGAAATGGATTTATTGCACATTCCAGAAGAAAAATTCATGGTTGTTAAGGAAGGGGATGTTTTAAGCCTGGGAAATAAAACTCTCGAATTTATAATGACTCCATGGGTTCACTGGCCTGAGACAATGTCAACTTATCTAAGAGAGGATAAAATAATGTTCACATGTGATTTTTTTGGTTCTCATGTTGCAACATCGCATGCGTTTGCGAGGGATTATGACAGAATATATCATGAGGCAAAGCGGTATTATGCAGAAATCATGATGCCGTTCCGAAGCTTTATCGAGAGAAACATTAAAAAAATCGAAAGCAAAGAAATAAAAATAATTGCTCCAAGCCATGGGCCAGCTTATGATAATCCAAGCTATATCATCAACGCCTATAAAGAATGGATCGATGCCAGACCAAAAAATCTTGCTCTGATAGCTTTTGTTTCGATGCATGGAAGCACAAGGAAAATGGTTGACCATCTCATAGATGCCCTGACAAGCAGAGGAATAGAAGTAAGGGCCAGGAATTTAATAACAACTGATTTGGGCGAGCTCGCCATGGATCTGGTTGATGCAGCAACGATTATAATAGCAACGCCAACAATGCTTGCTGGCCCGCATCCCGCTGCCGTGAGCGCAGCATACTTAATCAATGCTTTGCGACCAAAAGCAAGATTTGCAGCAATAATCGGCTCTTACGGATGGGGTGGCAGAGCAGTCGATATTTTAAAATCGTTAATGAGTGTGAAGATCGAATTTCTCGAGCCATTGCTCATAAAGGGGTTGCCTCGCAGCGATGACTACAAAGCTTTGGATGAGCTTGCTGAAGAGATAAAGAAAAAGCATGATTCAATAGAATTTCAATGAATCCAGCGATAAACGCAATAATTCCTCTTCTCACCCTTATTTCTCTTGGTTTTTTAAGAAGACTTGGCATATTAAAGGCAGGGGATCAGCCTATGTTTATTATTTTGCATTGCCTTCTTTGTCTCAATATTGATTGGTTTGTTTTTCTCTTTTTCTGAATAAAAATTCCTCTTTGATTTTGTCGTCATTGCATATGCTCGGAAGAAGCACATCTGTTGTTGCAATGTTCGTGCTTGGCGTATTTTTATATGGGAAAAATATGAGGGCATAAAGATTGCTCTTGCTTAAGCATGTTAAGAATCATTTTGCTT
>JAGGWA010000112.1 GCA_021157745.1 Thermoplasmata archaeon | reverse complement strand
GTGCAGAATAGCATTGAAGCTAACATTTCCTTCAAATCTTTGAATGACTGCAAGCCAACGTTTATCGCTGGAATCATTGTTATCCCCGCTCATCTTAAGGGAAAGTATGAAACAATATAATTTATTTGCGTGATACATGTTAACATGTTTATCCGCTAAGATTTATATTCAATGGCTGCATTACCAAACGGTGAAAATATGAATGCCAAGGAATATGTGGAGGGAATTATAGAGAAAGTGAAGGAAAAGAATCCCGGAGAGAAGGAGTTCCATCAAACGGTAACGGAAGTGCTCACATCTCTGATACCTGTTCTCGAAAAAGAACCAAAATACATGAAGCATAAAATACTGGAAAGGATAACTGAGCCAGAGCGCGTAGTAATGTTCCGTGTTTCATGGGAAGACGACAATCATGAAATACAGGTCAATCGTGGATATAGAGTGGAGTTCAACAGCGCTCTCGGCCCATACAAAGGCGGATTGCGTTTTCATCCAACAGTGAATCTGAGCATCCTTAAATTCTTGGGCTTCGAGCAAATTTTCAAAAATTCATTGACAGGGCTGCCAATGGGCGGCGGCAAAGGCGGCAGCGACTTTGATCCACATGGAAAAAGCGATGATGAGGTGCGAAGATTCTGCGAGGCCTTCATGATGGAATTGTATCGCCACATTGGTCCAAATACAGATGTGCCTGCTGGCGATATCGGTGTGGGCGGAAGAGAGATTGGCTATCTTTTTGGAGCATATAAGAAAATTGTAAACAGGTTCGAGGGAGTGCTTACAGGAAAGGGAATAAACTGGGGCGGCTCATATATAAGGCCTGAAGCTACCGGCTATGGAGCAACATATTTCCTCGTGGAAATGTTGAAATCCAAGGGAACAGATTTGAATGGAAAGAAGGTTGCAATATCTGGAAGCGGAAATGTTGCTCAATTTGCAGCAAAGAAGGTCACAGAGCTTGGAGGAAAGGTAATAACACTTTCTGATTCAAAGGGAGCAATGTACCTGCCAGATGGAATAAACGATGAGATATGGCAGGCTGTCTATGAAACAAAAGCAATCAAGCATGGTCGCTTGGAAGAAGTGGCTGAGAAATTTGGTTTGCCGTGGCATGCTGGAAAGAAAGCATGGGATATTGTTGATGCTGTGGATGTCGCATTTCCATGTGCAACACAGAATGAAATTGACTTGAATGATGCCAAGAAACTTGTAGATGCAGGTGTGATGGCAGTGGTGGAGGGAGCAAACATGCCTTCCACACTAGAGGCAATAGATCACTTCCATGAAAATGGCGTGCTCTTTGGACCAGCCAAAGCAGCCAATGCAGGAGGCGTTGCTGTCAGCGGATTAGAAATGAGTCAGAACAGCATAAGATTGCAGTGGACACCGGAAGAAGTTGATAAAAAACTGCATGAAATCATGGTCAACATATATAAGACGAGTGCAAAATATGCAGAGAAATATGGACATCCTGGCAACCTCGTCGTTGGCTCAAACATCGCTGGTTTCGTGAAAGTAGCGGATTCGATGATAGACCAGGGAATATATTAATCCCTCTTCCTTATTTATTTTTTGTTTACAATAATTGAGCGATGTAGCGAGATGCTCTCTTTATTTTTTCGGTTGCTTTCCTCTCTACTCTTTCTATTTCAGTTTCATTAACGTTTTCAATTTCAATATAGCCTTTTTTGTTTGCATCTTTGAGCATTTCATTTGCTTCATTATTTCTTACGATGATGAATGTTTTATCTTCTATTGTGCCCGCAGAAATATCTGAGGCAACTCCAGTGTAATCAGGACATAAAAGACAGCCAACCTGCGTGTATTTTGTTATTTCATCAAATTTTATCTCCACTTCTTTATTTCCAATGAATTTCAAAGCTTTTTGTGAAATTTTAATTTCCTCTATGCTGGACGGCTCAATTCCATATTTTTCTCTTACATAACTCAATATACTTTCCTGAGCAAATGTTCCGAAGCAGAACAGGCTAATCAGCATACTTATCTTATTGCTGAAGTCTGTTTCAAGCAATGGGAAAGTTTTCATTTGCCTGAGAAAATTAATCTGGCATGGTAGGCCTACGATGGCCATGCTTCTAAGACTTTCATTCTCTATTGTTTCCTTCAATTTTAGAGTGAATGGCAGCACCTGCCACCTGCTCCCAGCACTTTTTATTATATCCTCTCTTGTCCTTGCCACAACAATTTCACCTTCCAATCCCTTACTTTTTCTGGCAGCAACAACACCATCAATGATGCCGTTGTCAAGCAGGTAACATAGAAAAGATGTTATTGCCCCGCCGCCTGCTGCGCCCTCAGCGGCTATCTTTCTTCCAGCTTTGCCCATATATATCGCCACATAATCGCCCAAAGGTTTTTCTAAATACCAGCTTGGCATCATTTTAAATACCTCCTTATAAGCAGTTGGGATGCTCTTGGACATCTAACATAACATGTTCCGCATCTTATACATTTTTCCACAATCAAATCTGGCTTTCCGCTAACCATATGCATCGCTCCCGTTGGACATGAGAGGACACAAGCACCACAACTTATGCATATATTCTGCAATACAATATCATCGATTAAATCGAATCCACTCAGCTTTTTAACCTCTGCAACAGCCTTGAAAATTTGAATGTAATTTGATTGCTTTCCATTTGCGAGAGCATTCATAAATGGTTGAATCATGCGAGGCGAGGGCGGACAGCCTGGAATTGCATAGTCAACGGTGACAACAGCATTTATTGGCTGAAACGTCATGTGATGTGGCTTTGGCTGCTGTCCACCTCTGCAATATCTCGTTATTCCTCCAACAGCTGCACACGAACCAAAAGCAATCAGCAGCTTTGCTTTCTTTCTCAATTCTTTCAGCATTTCTATTTTCTCTGAATCATTCATGCATATGGGCCCGCTCACCATTACAACATCACCATCGCCATCGAATTCTCCGGTCAGTCTGCTTTTAAAATTGCAATTTTTTGCATTTAGCATGGCTCTGAGTAAAGCAACGGAGCAGCCCTCGCACCCACCCAAATCAATATGCGTAACATTCAACATCATTTCACCTCTATACAGTGAGTTGCACATGGGATACATGGATCAAATAAACGAATGCCAAACTCGCTACCTGTTTTTTCCATGATTGGTATATTGAACATTGTTGGAACAACTATCTTATAAGATTCCACCCTGCCATCGCCATCGATTTTCGCTCTAT
>JAGGWA010000098.1 GCA_021157745.1 Thermoplasmata archaeon | reverse complement strand
TTTCGGAGCATATTTTGTTGGAAATAGATTGGTGAATGGCTTCCTTATCATCTGCCCAAGCAATTGTTTCAACATTGGAAACATCATAACCACCTCACATTGAAATGGGTATCCCACATGAGCAAGACGAGACCAAGCAATGCAATTAGCGTTATTGTAACCCAGTATGCTGTTACAACCTGCGTTATTCTAAGCCTTGCAACACCAGCCCTTATCAAAGTAACTGCAAAGAACATCACCAGAAATACTTTAAGCAGGAAGAAGAGGAAATCTGCAATGATTGCAGCGATTCCGCTCAATGAAAGAAAAGATGCAATGCCATAAGGGAAAAACAGTGTAACTACAAGGGAAGCAAAAGCGAAAATTTTAACGCCATCTGCAATGTAAAGCATTGCAAGATTTCTTCCTGAATACTCAACCGTTAGACCGCCTGCAATCTCTGTTTCAGCTTCAGCAACATCAAAAGGAATCTTCGCAAGCTCTCCTGGAGCAACGGTCATCATAGAAATCAAAAGCATGATAACGCCTATTAAGCCCAAGATGCCAACATTCTGCCATATGGGATGCGATGCTATAAACGCCATTGAAAAAACATCTCCTTCAATACCACTTAACTTCCATGCAATGGATATGATAACGACAGCGAGAGGAAGCTCATATGAAATCATTGTAACAACTTCGCGCTGCGCTCCTATGGCAGCGTATGGCGAGGAGGATGCAAAGCCGCCAGCCACCATGGCAATGGATGGAATGGCAAACAGGTATAGAATGAGAATCAAATCGCCATGGCCCTCGAGAATGGCATCAAAGCCTCCAATTGGTATGTAAAGCAAGAGCATTATAGATGATGCGAGACATATTAAGGGGGCGGCATTGAAAAGCCATTTTATTGCATGCTTTGGCACGATATTCTCCTTGCTCATCAGTTTTATAACATCGAGGAAAGGCTGCCTTATTGGTGGGCCGACTCTGCCCTGCATGTGGGCAACGATCTTGCGATCAATACCTTTATACAGTAAGCCAAAAAATATTGCAACGCCCGCCATTATAATTGACTTGATAACAAGCCAGAATATGAATTCGCCAGTCATTTTTTCAACCTCCTTGTTTTTTCAATGGAAAGACGATGGAAGTAGTCAGCGTTGATTATCTTTTCTTCTCCATCTTTAACGACAGCAAATCTATTTGTGCATGACAGGCATGGGTCTATGGAGGCTGCTATGATTGGTATATCTGCAATCTGGTAGCCAAGCAGCATTGGACGCCATGAAAGTATGTTTATGTATGTTGGGGCTCTAACCTTCCATGAATACAATGGCTCATATCCCTGCTTGAGCATGACATAATGTATATCCTCTCCTCTCGGAGCCTCATATCTTGCAACTGCCTCGCCCTCACTCGCTTTAATCTTTGCCATGAGCTTAACCAATTTTTTCTCTGCAATTATATCGCCAGGAGGCATGTTGTCCAAAGCTTCCTCTATTATTTCCAGAGATTGTTTCACTTCGAGCAATCTCACAACAATTCTGTCATATACGTCTCCGACAGTATAGCCCAGTAGCTTATCTGGCGTTATTGCATGAACATCAAAATCGGGATATGCAAAATATGGAAAATCTTGGCGAACATCTTTTTTCACTCCGCTCGCCCTCGCCGTTGGGCCTGCTGCAGCAAGTTTCATAGCATCTTCATATTTCAATATTCCAATTTCCCTCGTCCTCTTCTTTATTGTATCGTCTTCCAGAAACAGTTTTGCAAGCTTATTAAAAGCTTCTCTGTAATATGAGCACATTTTCCTTATCAGCTTTGCTTTCTCTTCATCTATGTCGCGCCTAACGCCGCCATACATTATTATGGCTTTTGTGACTCTATTGCCGTTCACTGCTTCGAGCACATCCATGACTTTCTCCCTAACCATCCATGTGTAATGAAGTAAGCTATCAAAACCAATTTCATGAGCAGCAACGCCCGCCCACAACAAATGGCTATGGATACGCTCCAGCTCGCCCTGAATAACTCTTATATATTGCGCTCTATCTGGCACTTCTATATCGGCTATCTCCTCTATTGCCATTACAAGGTTGCTTGGATGGCAGAAATTGCATATTCCGCATATTCTCTCCGCCAGATACAAACTCTGGATTGCATTGTTTCTATTCATCCCTATCCATTCAATGCCACGATGATTCTGACTCGCTATTACGTCAACATCGACAATTTCTTCTCCCTCTATGGTGAGACGCAACATTATTGGTTCCTTTAATGCAGGATGAATTGGTCCAACTGCAATTTCATAATCATGCCTCATCTTTCCACCTCTCATATAACTTGTTTGTTTCTTTTACACCAGATTCATCACGTCTCCATGGGTATATGCCAGAAGGAAAATCTTTTGTTAGGAACATATGGCGACCATCTGGAATGTTCTTCACCGTTACTCCCATCATTTCCTGTATCTCCCTTTCGGAATATATTACAGCTGGAAATATATCTGTAATCGAATCGATTTCCAGATCATCTTTTGGAAGGCTAACCTTGAAAGTAACAACATATTCTTCTAAATGGCTGCCATATCCGAGGGCAAAATGATAATTTAACTCTACATTGCTTCCCAAATCTGTGCATGATATTATGCTGAAATGCGGGTACTGATCAGCCATATCCTTGAAAAATTGCATCGCTTCCCTAAACTTTTCTTTTTGAACTCTAACCCATAAAGTTTTTCTCGCCGCCTTATTCCTTACGCCTGCCATTTTCTCTGTAATCCATGTTTCGTAGCCAGCTTCCTCAAATTTTTGTTTTGCTTCATCAACATTCATTTTTTCTCCACCTCCTCCAGCCATTCCCATGCCTTTGCAAAAGCCTGTATTATTGCTTCTGGTCTTGGGGGGCATCCAGGCACATAAAAATATTTGGCATTGGGATAAAGCTTATCTATTGGGCCTGCAAGATGGTAAGACTCATGGAAGACGCCGCCGCCTATTCCGCAGGAGCCAATGACGACGATTACCTTCGGATCAGGCGTCTGCTCTATTATCCTTATAACTTTATCTTTCATATCATTCGTTACAGGGCCAGTGAAGGCTATGACATCAGCATGGCGTGGAGAGCCAACGAGTTTTATGCCGAAACGCTCTGCATCGTAGCGAGGAGTCAAAGCAGCTATTATCTCAATATCGCATCCATTGCAGGAGCCACTATTAATATGGAATACCCATAGCGATCTCTTAAATGCTTTTGGAATCATGGAATCACCTCTGGGGCAAATAGTATAATCAAAAGCAAAACTGCTATGAAGATAAACCATGAGATGTAATTGTTTATTATTCCATCGTGCATTTTTTTCATTACATCATAGTATCCTTTCATCGATTCAATGAAACCCCAGTAAATGTTGGAAGCTTTGACATGAACTTTTTCATCTGGCAGCTCAACACCTGAAAAGAAAGGTTCTTCCGCCTCTTTTCTATGCTCTCTCTTTCCAAATCCTCTTATGATGTAAACAACTATGCATATTACAATGAAAGCCACAATCCATGCAATTGCATCCCAGTATCCAAATCCCGTTTCAAGCATTTTTAACCACCCATTACAGCATTTATATATGCCGTTTTATCAACTAAAGCCATGACAGCTGGATGAACAATATGGCTCACAACCCAGCCCGGGAAGAGGCCAAAGAATATAATCACGAACGTTAGCACAGCCATACCAACTAGCATGCTTTTTGGCACTTCCTTAACATCCTTAACATCATGCATTTTTGGACCCATGAAAGCGGAATGAAAAACTTTTATGAAGGATGCAAGCGTTAGTACAGAAACAAGCATTGCCACAATGGAAAGAATAGGACTAACTTTATAGCATGCCTCATATATCAGTAATTTGGAAGCAAATCCATTGAATGGTGGAATACCAGCTATGGCAAGAGCACCTATAATGAAGAATATGGAAGTAAATTTCATTGTATGACCAAGTCCACCCATTTCGTTTAAATTACGGGTTCCAAGGCGGTAATATATGGCTCCCGCCGTTAAGAAAAGCAATCCTTTATACATTGCATGATTTATTATATGAAATATCCCTCCTTCCATTGCCTTTATTCCATAGACGTTGAAATCAGACGAGCCAAGCAAATATAATCCCACGCCTACGCCAAGCAACATGTAACCTGTCTGGCTTATTGCATGATAAGCCATTAGCCTTTTGATATCTTTTTGAGGCAATGCCATTGTAACCCCTATAAACATTGAAAGCAATCCAAATATGATGATGGCTAAGCCGATTGTTTGATAGTCCATTAAGCTACCATACAATGTAAAGCAAACACGGAATAATGCATACAAACTTGCCTGACTTGCTGCCACAAGCATTGCCGTTATTGCAGCTGGCGCAGTGCTATAGCTGTCGGGCGCCCAGAAGTGCATCGGCACACTTCCGCATTTCATGGCAAAGGCAGCGACAAGCAAAACGAGAGCAATTTTATCAAGCTGCGTGTATTGCATCACTTTTGCTATTGCAGCTATATTGAGCAAATCATACTGGGCATAGAATAATGCTATTGCGAACAAAACGAAGAGGGCAGCGATGTTTGAAACAACTAAATATTTAAATGCTCCTTCTACAGCGTCTGCATGCTGGCGATATGCTATGAGTCCGCATGAGGCAATGGAAAGGATTTCAAGAAAAACAAACAGATTGAATAAATCGCCTGTAAATTCCATTCCAAGCATGCCAGCAAGCATGATGAGAAGGAGAGTATAGTAACGGGATTTTCCATTTCCTTCTTTTATGAATGATATTGAGTATATTCCAGCTGCCATGGCAACGGTGCACGAAATCAGTCCCATGAATGCAGCCATGCCATCGATTTCCAGAACAATTCTTATTGGAACAGCAGCCTGGAGTGGCACGATACCAGGATTTTTTGCTCCCATTGTGTATATAACGATGCCATCAGTGAAAACATGCCATGCGAGAAGTATTATCAATAACTCTTCTATTGCAAGAACGGCTATAACGAAAGCATTCCTTGCTTTTCTGCTTGCAAGATTTATTATGGGGGTTATGAATGCTGCCAGCAATGGTAAGCCTATTAATATTGCTGGAATGGCTTCATTATAAATCATCCTTTCAACCTCCTTGAATGCGAATCCAGACTTTTATTATGCTGATACATCTTCATTATGAAAGATAGCATCAAAGCGAGGACAGCTACTCCTATAACAATGCTTGTGAGTGTTAAAGCCTGTGGAACAGGCAAAACCATTTGTTGCGGTGTCACTCCAGATGGTAAATTTGTGTATATAGGGGCGACGCCTCCTTTTCTGTAGCCGAGAGTTATCAAAAATAAATTCACCCCGCTTTCTATAATTGTTATTCCAATTGCTATCTTTATAAGATTTCTTTTGAACATCACTGCATACAAGCCTATGGCAATAAGCAATGCAACCGTTATGAAGGGCACATTCCATATCATTTTTTATCACCTTCCTTGTCGCCTGCCAGAGCCATTATCAGTACGACAGCTGCAAGTCCTCCTATAACTTTCATCCCAACAGCTATGTTCAGTATGGGCAGCACACCTCCGCTATTCAGAATACCTGGATTGCTCCCGAATGGTGGTGTTTCGCCAAACAATGGTGTGCCAACCAAGAAGTTATACATGAATGAAGCAGCCATAATCACACCAATGAAGGCAACAACTGCGAATATCGCTGCCCCAACGCTTTCAACCATGCTTAAGCCGTCTTCGCTTATACGCTTTTCCATCATTTTGTGTCCATAGGCGGCTATCATCATAACAATGGCGCTCGCCGCTATCGCTCCGCCTTGAAAGCCGCCGCCTGGCGTGAGGTGGCCGTGCATGATTACATAGAAGGAGAATATGAGGATGAATGGAAGCATCATGGTTGCTATGGTCCTCACAATTATGCTCATCCTTCCGTCGTTCGTTTCATCATTCATTTTTCCTCCTCCTTTCTTAATGTTATTAAAGCCCCTCCTATGGCAGCAAACAGCACCGTTGCTTCTCCCAGTGTGTCATAGCCCCTGTAATCAAACACAACGCTCGTAACAACATTGTTGGCAGCTGTTTCATTTTGGGCATGCGTTATGATATAGTCATCCATCTTGCTTTCCTGCAATTCTCCAAAAGGATGAACTTTTATCGCAGCATATATTATGAAAGCGGTAAACACAACAAATATTATTGCTTTGGCTTTCATTTTTCCACCTCATAACGTTGCGTTGCCCTTATTGCTATGATGAACAATGCCGTCGTTATGCAGGCGCCCACGCCCGCTTCCGCTATAGCCACATCAGGAGCGTGAAGAAGGTAGAAGTATAAGGATAGCAGCAGACTCATTATGGCGAGAGCTATAACGCAGGCAAGCAAATCTTTCATCACAACAGCTATGATAGCTGGGATGATTGTAAATACGGAAAGTATGATTAAAGCAATGCCAAACAAACTAATCATTTTTTTCACCTCCCAGCTCATCTATTACAGCTTTCGCAGGCTTAACCCCGCTTCTATAAGCTGCTCTCGCTATCGCATGAGCTCCAGTCGGATTTGTAAGCAATATCGCAATCAGAGCAAAGAATGCATGGATGGCAAGGCTTATCATTGTTTTATCGCCCTCATACCATTTCCATAAGCCATAAGCTATGACAGCCAAAGCTATGAATATGCTTCCAAATGTTGTGCATTTTGTTCCAGCATGCAAGCGTGTATATACATCGGGAAAACGAAGCAAGCCGACGGAGGCAAGCAGATTGAAGAAAATCCCTATGCTGAGCAATGCGTAAATGAGTTCCCACATCATATTTTACCACCCTCCAGATATTTTGCTATCAAAACAGTCGTTATGTAGGAAAGCAGAGCATAAACTATGGCAACATCAATGTAAATTATTTCTTTTTTTGCAGCTCCAAAGACGAGCATCGACGCTATGACAAGAGTATTTACGGTATCGAGTCCAACAACTCTATCTGGAATCGTTGGCCCAAGTATGGCTCTAATCATGGCTATTAAAATGGATATGCTTAACAACACCAGAGCTATCATAAACGGGTTCATTCTCCTATCCTCCTTGCCCAATCTGGAAATGTTGAGCAAACATATCTGCATTTACATTTGATATCCTTCTCTTCAAAAAATTCAGGTTTGACATTTATCCAGTGAACATATAAATTGCCTGCTTCATCAACATCAACGCTCAATGTGCCGGGCGTCAAAGTTATAGAATTGGCAAGGATTGTTATTGAAAGATTATTTTTCAAGCCGGGAGAAAGCTTCACAATTCCTGGTTTGATTTTTCCTGTTATTACGCGATATGCCATATCAAAATTTGCCTTTGCCATCTCATAGAAGAAGCGTGGCAAATATGCTATCAGATACAACCATTTTTTTGGAGAGAGCGAGCGATATTCTTTTATTGCTACCTTTTCTGTTATTGCTCCTGCAATTATGGAAAATATTATGCCGGCTGTTATCTCATCCCATTGCCATATGCTGCCGTTGAATGTAAACAACAGCCATATTATAAAGCATAAGATTGTGGCTCCTATAGATACCAACATCGATAGAATATGTAGAATCATATTTAAAAATTCGCTCGGTTTTGCATTTTATTTGCACTATCGTTGTAATTGAGAATATTTTTACGATAAATTTATACCATTTTTACAATAATTAAAGATATAGAAGAATGAGAAAGATGAAATAGAGTATTAGGAATGCGATGCCAGCTGTCCTGCCATAAACTTTTTTCCATATCACTAATGTTGCGAGAAGGGATGAGAGAACAAAAAAAAGCATCATGAAATCTATCGCCACAGATATGCTTTTCACAATGCATGCTGAGCCCAAAACAACACCAAGATTTACAATATTGCTTCCTATAATATTTCCTATGGCTATTCCATGGTATTTTTTCAATGTTGCCATGACGGATGTGGAAAGCTCTGGCAAAGAAGTGCCGAAAGCAACTATGCTTGCTGCCACCGCTGTCTCGCTTACGCCGAGCAGCCTTGCCACATCGACAGCCCCGCCTACTGTTGCGTTGCCACCTACTGTTATCGCCACAATTCCAAGCAAGAGAAAAAGAAAAGACGCTGCATAGCCCAAACTTGACTCGCATTTTGCTTCCACGCTTTTCCTTTTATACAGAATGTATATAAAAATGAAATAGAAAAGGAGCAGGATAATGCCATCATAGGCTTTCAGCATACCATCTATAGATGCTAGAAGAAGTATGAGAGAGACGACAAGCATATACAGAGAATCTTTTAATGCGAATTTACTTGGTTTCAAAGGCATTAACAACATTGCTATCCCCATTATGAGAAGTATGTTGGTAACGTTGCTCCCAAGAACATTTCCTATAGCTACGCCACCATGTTTTTCCCATGAAGCGATGAAAGAAACTGCAAATTCTGGCAAAGAAGTGCCGAAAGCAACTATGGTTAAGCCAACCGCATGCTCACTTATGCCATGCCGCGATGCCACGCCTGCTGCTCCCTCAACAAATAAGTCGCTTCCCGCAACAAGAGAAAAACTCCCGAAAACCAATAAAAGTAAGGAATTCCATTTCCATGAAATGTTTTGCACACATAAAATAATGGCAACGGAAAGGATCAGGAATGCCACCACAAATGCATTTTTTCTCATGGGATGAAAATATCTGCCAATCATATTTATGTTTTTGTAAAAAACAAAATTTTTATTCAGAGAAGCTTTTGAAAGAAACCATTAAATTGGAATTTTCATTTTATGCTCATGAAATTGGTCTTCATTTTTCTTGCTGCCTCGGTTCTTTCCCCTCAAATTATTGTTGAAATAGATGTTGCGATATATTTTTCCAGCGCCGAATATAATGAGGAAATAAGAGATGCAATAAGCTATTCATGGATCAAAGATGGTATAAAATACGAAATTATTCCAGAGATAATAACAAAGGAAGAGATAAGAAAAGGAGAGCTAAGCAACTACGATGTTCTGGTCATTCCTGGAGAGCCAAGGATTTATGCCGATTGCATGGACGAAAGGTGGAAGAAAGAAATAAGAAAATTTGTTTCCAATGGCGGTGGTTACATTGGAATATGCGGCGGCGCCAATATAGCAGGCTCATCATATCTTGGAATCGCAAACATAACAATAAATGATGACCAGTTAGAGGAATGGCAGTACTTATGGAAGGCTAACTGGAGCCGTGGAGGCATACCGCTGAATGTTTACATTCCATACAGCAAAATTCCGATATTTGAGGGCTTTTATGGAAGCTACAGAAACATAAGATATTGGGGTGGCGCCGGCATGGGCGGTGATGTTATGCCAATCGCTATTTTTGCTGAGGAGCCGTGCGAGGTTGCGCCATTGCATTTCTGGATATGGCTCGGGAAATGGATTCCATGGAAGAATATAACGACGGATATAAAAGGAGAGTATGCAGCAGCCGTTACAAAATATGGAGATGGGAAAGTTATTCTATTTTCGCCTCATCCAGAAAAAGACACCTTCATCGATGGTCACATTGAGGAGCTTCCAGTTCATCCAGAGCTTACGCCCTTCACATGGTTCATGTATAACTGGGTTGGAAACAGGAGCAATTTAAGCTACAACTGGTGGATTTTAAGAAGAAGCATAGCGTGGGCTGCAAATGCAAAAATTCCTCCCGCGAGCGAAACAATGATTTATATATGTGAGCCAAGAAATGGATTATACATAAATGGAAGGAAGATTATGGAAACGAAAATAACGATGGTGGCTGGAAAAACTTTCATAAGAATTTTTTCGATCAATGTAAGCGATGGCATCCTTTATATAGATGGAAGAAAAATAATCGAAGGAAATGGAAGCATTGAAACATGGTATTCATTCGAAAAGGGAATACATGTAATCAAAGCCGTGGGAAAGAATGGAAAAGAAGAGGTATGGAACGAAATTTCAGTAATGGGAATATAATTCTCAGGAAAAGCCTGTAAAGTAAACAGACATCGGTAACATTTCTTAAATCAATTTCCCATTCTTTATAGAGGGAATGGGAAATGTCACATGTTACTCCAGAAATGAAATAATGCATGGAATAACTGAGATAAAATAGACAATGCAAAATGTTTTGCAGCATTTACAATGCCAAAAGAGCGAAAGGAATCGAGATGAAAATACTTCCTTTTTATATCTCTTCTATCATCCTGCTATCCTTCAATGGGTAACAAAGGAGAAAATTTGGAAATGCTTAGTCAATGAGAAATGTTTTAAACCATGTGTGTTAAATTTTATATGGTTCCGTTGCAGGATGGAAATCGAAATTATAGCAGGGGAGCGAAAAGCCGTAGAACCATCTATCAAATAGGAATATAAAGATATCTACTATTCCTTTTATTGGTTTTGGTGCTCGATGGCTCCAGTCACTCCAGTAATTGGCATGCCATACATTATGGCATGGATGAAGTGGAAAATCTCGCCAATGGTCTGTATCGAATACGCTTCCATACCACAGCCATGCATTTATTTTGTTGTGTATAAGATTATTTTCCTCAAAAACATTCATTATTGAAAATTCAATATAAATCCCAACATCCTTGTTGTATGAAATATTGTTTCTTCTTATTATATTATATTGATTCTGTTTATACCCATAATAACTGGATTGTACCATTATTCCTCCTTCATTCCTGTACATTTTGTTTCCCTCAACCACACAATAATGACAATCCATCATCTGTATTCCAGCAACTGAATTATCATGCAGCGTATTGTTTTTTACGGTGATGTTTTCGCATCCATCCATATTTATTCCATCTCCATGATTTTTATAAACATGATTGAAAGAAATGGTGCAATGGTATGCAGCATCTCCTATTTTTATTCCATGTTGATTTCCTCTAACATTATTATACGAAATTATATTATAAGAAGAATTCCAAAATACTACAATTCCAGCCCATACATTGTCTGATACTAAATTTTTTGTTATAATGTTATAGGATGATTTGCTTATATGAATTCCCTCGTTTTTATTTTCCAAGATGGAGTTGTTTTTAATCAAATTGTAAAAACTTTGGTAAACAGAGAGACCATTCCCTTCTGAATATAAAATTTCATTATTTTCGATTTCGCAATTATTTGCATTTCTTATCCCCATTCCTTTTCCATAAATCACAATAAAATTTTCCAATGTCACATTGCTTGCTTCTATCAAAACAGTTGTTTCATTTTCTATTCCATGTATTACTGGCTTTTCTCCATTTTCAACAATTCCAATCAACGAGATGCTCTTGCTGATTACAATGCTTTCATTGTAATAGCCGGGATAAACATATATTGTATCTCCATCTTTTGCAGCATTTATAGCGGCCTGTATAGTTGTATAATTTCCCACTCCACTTCCTCCAACATACAAAACATTTCCATTTATTTGCTTTTCAGAAGTAAGAGAAGGAGAAAGAAGAAGAATTCCTGCCATTATTACAACGCTTGCCTTCATTTATCATCCTCCTGTTTCAAATGTCCATAGC
>JAGGWA010000077.1 GCA_021157745.1 Thermoplasmata archaeon | reverse complement strand
GAGCGTAACCACCGCCAGCTTTAAGGAAGGACATCGCCGCAAAATATGGCGCCCCATAGTAGCGGGAAGCCCCAGCTATGAATAAAACATCCCCAAAACTGCCTTTATGCCCATATTTTAAGCGGGAAGGTAATGGCAATGGCTCGTTTGTCTCCATTTTTATACGGCTGTATATTGAGGGAGGAAATGAGATGTGGCTGACATACAGCTTACCGCAATGCTCGTAGCCAGGATAAAAAACATTTCCTATTTTTGGCAAACCAAATGTAACAGTATAGTCCGCTTTAATTGCTGTTCCCATAACATTCCCATTGTTTCCATTTATGCCTGAAGGAATGTCGATGCTCAAAACTTTTTTTGCATGCTGGTTTATAACATCTATAATTTCTTTATACAATCCTTCAACATTTCTTGAAATGCCCGTTCCGAGCATGGCATCTATGACAACATCTGCTTCTTTGATATCTTTAATTAGCTCTTCATTAACAACAGCTTTTCTAACATCGATGCCAATGTTTTTAACAATCTCGTAGTTCATTTTCGCTGACCCTTTCAATTTCTCCTCGTTCCCAACCATATATATTTTGACGGCACCATTCATTGAATGAATTTTTCGAGCAAGCGTTAAGCCATCCCCTCCATTATTGCCAGAGCCAGCAAAAACAACAAATTTTTTTCCTTCTATTCCAACTTCCTTGAGCAAAACAAAATAGCATGCTTGGGCAGCGTTTTCCATTAGCAATTCATCCTTTATTCCATGCTCAATAGCCGTCTTATCCAATGCGCGCATTTCCTCGATGCTTGATATTTTCATATTGGTTAATAAAAAATGGAGAAATAAATTTTGGGTTTATGTTGATATTCTGGAATCCGAAAATAAAGATACGAACTTTTGTTGCTCCACATCGAATAAACCGCTATCGCTTATTCTGATTTTAGGAATTGGTAAGAGAGTTAGAAATGATAATACCATAAATGGATTTTTGTTTCCCAATTTCTGTGCAACTTTAGTCATTTCCGCAAATTTTCTTGCCACCTCTTCATAACTCTTGTCACTCATCAATCCAGCAACAGGCAATGGAAAAATATATTCTTTACTTCCATTCACAATGCTTATCCCTCCTTTATTTTCAATTACGAGATTTATTGCCCTGCATAGCTCATCATCTGTAACTCCTGCTCCTATAATGTTATGGGAATCATGTGATATGCTTGATGCAACTGCTCCAAACTTTATACCCAGATTCTTCGCAAAACCAATGGAAATTTTTCCTTTTTCCTCATACCTACTTACCACAGCCACTTTTATAATGTCTTTATCTATATCTGATGCTATCTCTCCATTTTTTATTTTTGGTAACGCAATTAATTTATTTGTAATGATTTGATTAGGCACTATTTCTATTATGTTTATATTTCTATTCTTAGCTACTTTATTCTTAGCTACAACCCTAAATTCTTCTTTATTTCTTTCTTTTGCCACAAAATTATTTATGATAGATGAAGGAAAATAGCCCCATAAAGGTTTTCCTCTTTCCGCAACCTTTTTTCCATTAACATATGTTTGCAATACATTAAAGTTTTTGAGATCACTAACCACAATAAAATCTGCTGCATCTTCTTTCTGTAACAATCCCACATTCAATCCATAATGCTTAACAGGATTTACACATGCTGCCATCAGTACTTTCATTACATCCACGCCATATTCAACTGCTCTTTTCACCATTTTATCAATATGTCCTTTAATCAAATCATCTGGATGCAAATCATCCGTGCATAGCATACAATTCATATAATGTTCATGCAACAATGGAAAGAGCTCATCAAAATTTTTTGCAGCAGAGCCCTCTCTTATCTGTATTTTCATACCAAACTTGATTTTTTCTTTTGCCTCCTCAATAGAAACACTTTCATGGTCAGTGGATATGCCCGCTTCAATATATTTTTTCAATTCTTTTCCAGTAAGATTGGGGGCATGCCCATCAATAACTTTTCCAAATTTTTCCGCCACCTTTATTTTTTCCATTATTGCATCATTTCCATTTATAACTGCATGAAAATCCATCACTTCAGCCATAAATTTTATTTCATTCCATGAAAGCAATTCTTCAATCTCTTTTAATCCAATTGTAGCGCCACTCCTGTCAAATTTAGTTGCGGGAACACATGGCGGAGCGCCAAAATATATTTTTATTGGCGAATAGCTGGCATTCTCCACCATATATTTTATCCCTTTAATTCCAAGCACATTTGCGATTTCATGTGGATCCGCGATAGCAGCAATTGTTCCATGAATTGATGCAATTCTTCCAAATTCAACTGGAGTTAGCATCGAGCTCTCGATATGGACATGCGAATCTATGAAGCCGGGTAGAATAAATGTTTTAAAATCTCTGCTTCTTTCCTTAATATCATGTATTTTTCCATTAACAATTTCTATCTCTCCTGAATAAATGTTGCCATTCAAAACATCAACTATGTTTCCAGCTATTCTTTCCACTCCAAAAAATAGTGTTGGATATTAAAAACTTGACCACAAAAAGAGATTTTATTCTTCTCCCCATTTAGTTATGGCCACACCGATGGCGAATACGATTATGGCGAAAATCGATATTATGGAAGCGTTGAATAGAGCATCTCCATATGAATGATATATCATTGCATTTCTTAAGCCTTCATTGACATAATAAAGGGGAAGGATCTTTGCTATAGTTTGTAAAAAAGAAGGCATGATCTCGAGAGGAAAGAAAGTGCCAGCCAAAAACATCATTGGAAATGTGATGGCGGAGGCTGCAGAATCTGCTGTTTCTTCCTCATTTACAAACCTTGCTATTACCATTCCTATGCCAGTAAATGCAAATGATGCAGATATTATAACCAGAATAGCTATGGCATCTAAATATACTTTAACATGGAATGCAATAATTCCGACGGCAATTATAACGATGGCTGAAATAAAGCTGAGCATGAGTTG
>JAGGWA010000140.1 GCA_021157745.1 Thermoplasmata archaeon | reverse complement strand
GGAACAATGTCTCCTTTATGGAGAGCTGGCTCCATTGAATCTGAAACTATCGTGCTCAATGGAAAAGAAACGCTGGTGAAAATGGTTGAGAATTTTGCCACTATGATTATAACAATAACAAAGAATGAAAAGTTTCCGAGCAATTTTTTCATATCAGACATATTCCACCTCTACGGAAACATAATCGGTGGCAATCACTGAATAGAAATTAAATAACCATAGAAGCACGGTTTTGCTGGTTTGCTCTACCAACAGAATGACTTTGCCGTCGATGCCAACATAATGTAAAGATAGATTTGCCGACAGATTCACCACATTGTATGATGCTGTATTTGCTATTTCATCATAATGCGAAGAGCTATAATTCCATGCATAAAGCTTTGCTCCACTTCTCGAGGGAACTATATAGTAATTTCCACCCCATACAAGCAAACATATTCCAGCACCTCTCCAGAAAATGTTTATTTTGCTGATATTGCTTTCATATATGGTAAAAACAAATCTGTGACAAGCATATTCACCATTGCTTCCAGCATCTACCTGATAGACATCATCATTATATGAAACATTGAAATATTGCAGAGAATTGAATTCTATGCTCGGAATGTCTGGCTGTGAGGGCGGCAGGGATGCGTTATCATATCCATAAGCCCACCTGTCAACACTTGCATTGCTGGAAAAATCATATAATCTCGTTTTTAACTTTTCAACACTAAAAGAAAATTCAGCGACATTCTCCACAATCTGGCTCGCATTCAAAAATGATAACAGTAGAAAAAGGAATGAGAGTATGGCTGCCCATGTGAGCTTTCTCATCATATCGCATTTATGAATATGGCAAATGCCATCAGTGCTATTATTGCTATTGCTATCAATGTTGCTATCTTCTTTTTAATGCTCATTCATTATTGCACACTTGTGAAGCTGAAGAATATGTTGCCGGTATATGTTCCATCGCTTGCTCCATTTGGAATGTCCACAGAAACCTGAACCCACCAGTAATCGTTATTGCTTCCTATGGCTCCAGATGTTGTATTGTATCTGACTCCCTGCGCATTCAATGGCGTTAATATTGCCCCAGCGTCACTATTTGCATTGCTTGCATCATTATTTCCTGCATAGAATGTCACATTTGCAAAATTCACATAATCGCCATTCCACACAAGTATTGAGCTCGCGTCATTTTCTGCTGTAACATTTGGGTTCTTATGCAACCATATTTTTATATTTCCGCTTCCACTCCCGGTAACGCTTACATTGTATAGATATATGTTAAAGCTTTCTTCATTCACTATTCCAAAAGCTGCTGTATATGTTTTATTTGTTCCAGGGGTGAAGCTTCCTAACGAGAGTTTCAATGTATTGCCGTTATTTTGCAGAACATAGTTTCCATTGGGTGCGATATCGCGAGCAATAAATCTTATTGCTCCATCACTTGCACTTATTCCATATTCATATGCAATGCTTACCCTTGCATATTGGGTTGCTATTGCTGCCGATAACATCGCTATTGCCACACCAACCAACAATGCTTTTTTTCTTACATCCAATTTATCCCCTCCGCCTCCTTTATCTCTAATGTATATATAATTTTTACTAAATTTTCGGGCACACTTTAAAATAACGACACCCCATATTTTTCATTATGAAAGCAATTTTGTTCATAGAAAACAATATATTTTATCTTCAATCTCTCCATTTATCGCATTTTATATTTGAAATAGCTACGCCAATGATGCCAAGTTTTATAAATGGAAAAATCTTATTGAATTTGGTGTTCCAATGGACAGAAACGATAGAATTGTTATAATGGCTGGAATAATAATTTTGATAATAGCTTTAATTGGGATACTGTATCATGAAAAGACATATGAGAGCATTGCTCCCAGTGAGGAAAAAAACGCTTACAGGATTGAATGGACAGAATACAGCGATGAAATCGTTAGCCAAGGATATGTTGGAAGAGATGGATGGAGTGGAAACTATACAATAGATGAAGGAGAAGATGCTGTCATCTCAGACATAGAATTCAAGATAGAATGGAAGGATGATTTGAATTTACATGGATTTATTCTCCCATGGAACTGGAGTGATGAGATAGAGGCATCGATTTCTGTGCCAGAGTTTTCATTCTCAAACAGTAAATCAGGCTATGAGGAGATTTCAATGGAAGCAAAGGGAAACACTCCAGAGCCAAAGCTGGTAAAAGCAAAGAATGAAAGCGAGGCATTCAAATCAATAAGTATAAAAAGCGGAGCGGTAAACTGCAAGGTCAGCCTTTCAATAACTCCGAAACCGAGATTTTTCGACAAGGGCAACGATTTCACCATCCACATATCATATCATTACTACAAGCCAGAAATCAAGCAAGTCAGCTAAGCCTGAAGCGAAGCAAGGCAGCCAAGCCGCCGAGCGCCGCCAGTTTTTCCCCTCCTTCGTGTAAATCGCTTACTATAATAATGCCTGCCCTCATTTCCTCAGCTTTTTTTAATAGCTCTTCTTCCTTTCTAACCATGCTATTGAGGATAACGAGCTTTTCTACGGCTCCCATTTCTATTGCTTTCTCCACCTCTTCCTTTCCATATGCTACAGCACCGTTCTTTGCTATCTCCTCAAGAATTTCCTCAACGACTCGCATTTCTTTTGCGACTCTGTTTTTCTCATCTATTTTCTCAATTATTCCTCTTTTTATAGCTTCCTTAATCCCAACCATTCCAGCATGTGCCGTTGATTCCACAATATAATTCTTTAATTTTCCTCTGGCAAATTCAACAAAATTTTCTTTTTCAAATCCTGGCCCAATTATAACGAGAGGCAATTCCAATGGAGCCACTTTTGATAAAATTTCTCCATAATTTTTTTCCTCATTTCCTTCATACATTTTCCCTTTCCTGTTCAGCTTTATGTTTGCGATTTCTTCAATTCCATATTCATGAATTATGGCAATGGTAGCAGCTTCATCATCTATGGCTAAAACACACAACTTTGGATGCTTTTTCAATGCTTCCTTTAACCTTTTAAGATGAACATCCTTCCATTCTTTCTCAATCTTTATTTCCATATCGGGCTCAATATTGAATGTATGGTATGCCTTTTCCTCACTTCCTTCAACAATGATTCCTCTTATTCTAAGTCTGTTAGTAAATTCATGGAATTCTTTATCTGTCACCTTTATTTTCAAATACACTCTTTCTTTCTCTCCTTTCTTTTTCCTTATTTTGTCCCCAGCCTGCTGCACACTCCTGTATGTATAGCCAGAAATGTAATCTCCAGGCTCAATGATGTTATAGAGATGCCAGCAGTCATCATAGCTCTGAATTTTTACGACGACGATTCCCTTCTTCAAATCCTGCTCCACTATTTTCATATTTTCTCCTCCTTCTTTGAAAGATTACCAGGTGGCAGAACCTTCAGAATTTCCTCAATGCTTACACCAAAAGATTTGGCGAGTGATTTTGCAACAGCATTCTTATCCTCGCTACCAGGCTCAAAAACAGCCCATTTCTGGCAATGCTTTTTTATGGCAGATGGAGGACCACCCATTATTTTGCTCGCGCCTTTTATCTCCGTAACTCCTATCCCAAATTCCATCCTGCATCTCATATAATTTCTCTTCCCCCTTATCATGAAAGCTCCCCTCGGTAGGAATTCGCCGGGCGGCGGCGTCTTCGAAACCTGCTGCGGATAAACCCAGTATGCTGTTGCGATGCTAAACTGTTTCCATGCTTTTGAATAAACAATGGCAAACTGGCATGCTTCCTTTAAAGTTTCTTCATCTATTTCCAGCTTATTTCCATCGATGTCAGCAGCTTTAACCACGCAGGATGGAGCTCCATGCACGTCTGCATGAACATAGATGTCATCATCCTTCATGTATTTTTTAACAATCTTTTCATTACTTTTAGCATCTTTTCCTCCGATAACGAGATTGCCATGGGAAGAAATAAACCATCTGTAGCTTTCGAACCAGAATTTTTTCCCCTTTTTTTCCTCCTTTTCTCCTTTTTTATTGCCCGCCTTTTCTTCCTTTTTACTCTCTTCTTTTATTTTCCTTTTTACCTCTTCCATCGCAGCCAAAGCTTTCTTTGCTTTTTCCCTGAATTTCTTGCTTGCTTCATATTTTTCCTGGGCATTCTCTATTGCGTTTTTCCTCAAATCTATTTCAATTGCCATCTCTTTTCCTGCATGCTCTACATTCAGTATAGCCTTTGGATACTTCTTTTCAATATATCTCTTCTCCTTCATTGCCTCATTCACTTTTTCAAGGTTGGAAAAAATGGCGTCTGCTTCCTCTTTCAATTTTTTGGCTTTTTCTTCAAATTTTTTAATTGCCTCTTCCTGCATTTTTAATTGCCTTTCCAGTTTTTCTTTTAAATCCTCTTCTTTTTCCTTTTCTACTTCCTTCTTTAAAAAACGATGATAGAATTCATCAAATGCCTCGTTGACGGAAGAAAATTTTTCCGCCTCGCCATCGTATTTCGAAATTGGAAATGGTAGGACGTCTTCATCAACAATAATTGGTTCAAATTCGCCTCTATCAAATTTTTCGAAAAGATGTTTCATTGCATCGTAAAGTTTTTTCATTTGCTCTTCTTCAAGCTTCTCGCATGGCGTTTTTTTATCAATGCCAGCAACGCTACATATTTCTTCAGCCCATTTGCCTGGTATGCCCATCTTTACTATGCTTCTAACAACATCTTTTTCTTTAAAGGATTGCTTAAATTCCTCATAGTCCATTTCAAAAGGGTTTTTTCTTGAGGGTGGAAAAATATATTTTTCTCTTGGCTTTATAATGCGATGCCTCCATTTTTGCTGTTTAATGGCATTTATTATGATGCCATCTTCATCAACAAGTATGATGTTTCCATTGGGAATCAGTTCAACAATTAGCTTGTACAGCCTTTCTTTCTGTATTTCGAATATGATGATTCTATCAAAATCATATTGCTCTATCTTCCTTATCTTTCCTCTTCCAATATATTTTCTCAGAAGCATCGCAAAATCTGGAGGGTGTTCAATAGTTTCCTTATATTTAGTCAAACACAACCATTTCCCATTCTTTATAAACACGTCATATTTTTTTCCTTTTCTTATTCTTACCTTTAAAAATACCTCGTCATCCTGCTGATATACCTTTTCTATATATCCTTCTTCGAGTTCTTTTAGCTCTTTAACGATCGCCATGACATCGAAGGCATCCATTGATTCTTTCATTATTCCTCATTACCAAAACTTTTAAAAAGTTTTTAATAGAACAGAAAGATGCAATTAAAATGGATGTTGTAAAATATTTTGATGGGCTGCTCGATAACGAAGCAGCAGAAATTCTTGTTCACGGTGCAAGGCTTCCAAAGATAAAGGAGGCGGATGGAAGCGTTGGGTTGTATGGCAAGGTTTTGAGCGTTGGAAAAATAAAGCATGTTGGAAAAAACATCGTTAGAAATGTTTTGATAGGAGATGAAACAGGATGCTGCATCGTTGCACTATGGGGAGAAAATGCCAGAAAGGAGATAAAGGAGGGAGATGTTATAAAAATAATAAATGGTTTCGCTAAGCAAGGATACTATGGAAAGGAAATAAATGTTGGAGAAAGAAGTGAGGTGAGAATAGCTGAAAAAAATATCGCTGCCCAACATTGCGACAATTTTTTTAGCATCGAAGGAAAACTAATGAAAAAGTTGCCCACCTCTGTTTATGTTAATGAAGGAAAAGAGAGATTCATTAAAAGGATTTTTGTGGACAAAAAATGCATATTTTTGGTGAATGATCGCATCAAAGATATAAATGAAATTGAGACAGGGAGTTACATTAAAATAAAATGGGCTTACATGAAAAATGGAAGAATTTTTGTCGATGACATTGGAAGAATAACAGAAATTAAATAAAATGGGCAGCTATAATGTTGTGATTCTAAAGGATATAAGCAAGCTTGATGTAACATACATACCTGGAAAAATACTGTGCAGGGAAAAAGAAATTGGCTTATTAAAGCTTTATATGAAGAGCGGCCGCGCCATCATAAGCGGCGGCATCGGCACTGGCAAGACATTGCTGGCAAAGCATTATGGAGGAGATGCATACATAAACTGCTATATGAACAGGACGGAGCATCGTGTCGTCGAGGACATTGTTAAGCAATTGAAGCCAAATTTTCATACCGCTGGAATGACAACCCAGGCTTTATGGAATGAAATTGAAGAGGGCAGAATGATTATTCTTGATGAAATAGATGGAATGATTCCAGACGAGTTACGTCATTTTGCTTACACGCTATCAAGAATGAAGGAGAAGGGGAAAGAAATAAATTATATTGCTATAACGAGATCTGCGAACATTTTACGCCAAATCATTGGCGACGATGCCATATGGAGCACATTTGCAGATAAGGCTATTGTCTGGCTGCACAACTATGAATGGGAGGAAATAATGAAAATTCTGGATTATAGGGCGGGAGAAGCTTTAAGGAAAGATGCGTATAACGAGGATATTCTTTCAATGATTGCCGACATTGCCATCAATTCGCCAGGCCATATGAGAACAGCCATCGATGTTTTGAGAAACGCTGCTCTGATTGCTGAGAATGAAGGATGTGAGGAGATAAAAGCCGAGCATGTCAGGATGGCAAATGAGGAAGGATGGCTGAGTGATGTCGAAAGTCTGGAAGGGAATGAAGCCATTGTTTTGCTATCCGTTGCTGTAGCATGCAGGGAAAAGGGCTATGCAAGTTTGGAAGAAATAAAGGAAGTTGCGAAGGCAAAGGAAGAAGAGCATGGAATCAAGATAAAAAATTTTGATGAACTGATGGAAAGATTGATCAAAGAAGATTTTGTTTACAAAGGAAAGAAAGGTTACACCATATTAAATTATCCATGCAATGAGATAATAAAAATAATCGAAAAATAACTAAACGCCTATCAGCACTCTCAAAAAATCTCTCAAGCCAGGAGCCAATCCAATGAAAAGCATGAGCCACTTTACCGTGTTTTTTAAGCTTGTTTTCAAATCATTTATTGCATATATTATGAGGAATATTATGGCTATTTTCAACAGAGGATATGCAATTCCATTTCCATATTTTAGAAGCACCGCCGGCAATGGATGCTTTTCTCCATAATATACTCCCAGATCAAATGGATTTGCAACAACCATCCATGTTGTAAATGCATCTAAAGAGTGGGCAAATATTATGCTCGAATTTATAAAACCATGGAAAAAACTTTTGGCGTATTTTGATGCAATGTGGGAAGTTATGGATATTGCTAAGGCAATAAAAAGAGATATAAAGATTATTGGCTGAAGATGCTTAATTGGTAATGAAAGAAAAGTAAGGAAGGATGGCATGAAAAACAGGATGCCAAAAGAGAAAAGAGATGCATTGTAATCCTTTTCATTGAACATCATATAGATGTATATGGAAAAAAGAGAGATTAAAACAAAAATTATTGGATGTATCGCATATTTGAAAAGATCTCCATAAGAAAAATAAAAAATGGTGTATAATGCATCTATTGTCGCCACAATCCATGCGAAATATTTTTCCTTTTTGATAAATATTCCAAAAGCCAAAGCAAGGGAAAAATATATTGAAATCTGGATATATATTAGGGGGGAAATGAAGAAATAGGAGAGAGGAGGCTTTAGAATGGAAGCATCTTCGAGAACCCTTCCAAAAGAACCAAGCAAAATGAATGGCATTGTTGAAACAAAAAATTTTTTACTCGGAGTCACACCAACTTTTTTAAAGAAAAGATACAGGGCATAGATGGCAGCGAGCAAGCCAATAGCATAGAAAATTTCTGATACAATGGTATAGCCTTCTTTTGCAACAACACCGTGATGTTTAACTGCATGTCCTGAAGCATCTGCAATGACAGGGCCAATGAAATATTTCCATAAAAATTCATCATACAATTCATGAGGAAACAGCATTAAAGCTATCACGAATGCAATGATTGGCATGGCCATAACAATCTTTTTCATTCAAAATAGAAACAGCATTAAAGATTTAAATTTTGCAACTATATTTTCATGGAAGAAATATTGAGAAAGCTCTGGAACCATGAAATAAGCGTCGATGAAGCATTGAAGGAATTGAAATATTATCCATTTAAAGACATTGGAAATGCAAAAATAGATTTTTATCGCTACATACATAAAAAAGTGCCTGAAGTCATATATGGCAATGGAAAAAGCGCTGAGGAAATAAGGAGAATAGCAAAGGAAATGATGAGCCATCATAAAGTTTTCATAACAAAGGTTGAAAAGGATATTTATGAAAAAATTGGAATAAATGAGGCAAGATATTACGAGGATGCAAAAATGGTTGTTATCGGCGAGAGAAAACGCATTAACGAGGGTTACATAGCCATAGTCACAGCTGGCTCATCAGACAAGCATGTGGCGGAAGAGGCAGCCGTAACAGCATATGAGCTTGGAAACGATGTAAAAAGAATATATGATGTGGGCGCCGCGGGCCTGCACCGCCTGCTTGCCAACATTGATGAAATTGAGGGGGCAAGCGTTGTCATAGTTGTTGCTGGAATGGATGGAATTCTGCCAACCATAGTGGCGAATTTTGTTTCATCGCCAGTCATAGCTGTTCCGACAAGCATTGGTTATGGCACAGGCATCAATGGTTTGGTTGCTATGGCGACAATGCTCAACAGTTGCTCTCCCGGCATAGTTGTTGTCAACATTGATAACGGATTTGGAGCAGGAGTTGCAGCCCATCTGATCAACACAAGAAAATGATTGGAGTAGCTTTCATAAAGGGAATAAGCATGTTTGGCAACAAGAATTACAGAAAGGAAGAGATACTTGAATGTCTAAAAAATGCTGGAATAGAAATTGTTGGCATGTATGG
>JAGGWA010000014.1 GCA_021157745.1 Thermoplasmata archaeon | reverse complement strand
TGGATGGATTAATAAATGAAGCTTTAAAATATGATAGGGGGAACGCAACTTTCGATGAATTTGGAGTTGCAAAAATACTCGTTATAGGAGTAGGAGGAGCGGGGGGCAATACAATAAACAGATTGCATAAGATTGGCATAAAAGGAGCAACAACGATGGCAGTCAATACAGACAAGCAAGCCCTGGACATGATAGAGGCTGATGAAAAAATACTCATAGGCAGAAATATAACACGTGGCTTGGGAGCGGGCGGTTATCCTGACATTGCAAAAAGATGTGCAGAAGAATCAAGGGACGAGCTTGAAGAAAAAATAGGCGAGCCAGACCTCGTTTTCCTGACAGCAGGCATGGGCGGCGGCACAGGCACAGGGGCCTCGCCAGTCGTTGCCAAAATTGCAAAGAGAGCTGGAGCAATCGTCGTTGGCATGGTCTCCATACCGTTCAGAGTGGAGCGAGGAAGAATGCTTCGAGCAGAGCGTGGCTTGGAGGAATTGCGTAAAGAATGCGATTCAGTTGTTGTTCTTGACAACAACAAGCTTTTGAGCTTCGTTCCGCATCTGCCAATCGACAAGGCATTTTCTGTGATGGACCAGTTGATTGCAGAAACTGTAAAGGGAATTTCTGAAACAATTGTTGAGCCATCTCTGATAAATCTTGACTATGCAGATGTTAAAACGATAGTGAGCAGCGGTGATGTTGCTGCAATGCTGTGGGGAGAAGGCGCGCTAAGAGATGGACCAGAAGCAGTAGCCAATGAAGCGATGCATCATCCTTTGCTGGAAGTTGAATATAAGGGAGCCAAAGGAAGCTTGATACATATAACAGGTGGCCCCGACATGAGCCTTGAATTTGCCGAGAAGGTTGCAGAATATCTGACAGCAGAACTTGATCCATATGCAAATGTTATACTAGGAGCAAGAGTAAACAATGATTACAATGGAAAAGTTAGAATAATGGCAATAATGACAGGCGTAAAATCACCGCATATTCTTTCTCAGGGCGATGAGCGTGTTGTATTGCCAAAATGGCAAAACGGACAAAAAATGGGAATTGATTTAATAGGTTAAACAACCCTTTTCCTTATATTTCTATTTCTTTTTCATTCTCAGCTATTATAACCTCTGCATCTATTTCTTGAGCCAGAGCTTCTGGGTTTTCGGAATGGAATATTACAACTTTTTCTGGTTCAACATTCTTTATGAAATCCACAAGCTGCGAATGCCCAGCATGTGCTGAGAAATCAAAGAATTTTACCTTGCAATCAACCTTTTCCCTCACACCGTATATGTTGACCTCTTTCTTTTCCATCAGCATTCTTCCATTTGTTCCCTCTACCTGATAACCAGTTATAAAAACAGCAGACTTGGGATCATCTTTTATTTTATCGATATACCATAGAACCGGACCACCATTTAACATGCCGCTCGTTGTAAGAACGATTCCGGACTTCAAAGCAAGCTTTCTTCCATGATTTGAATACACAATGTTCATGCTTTTCATAGCCTTGTTCAACCTCTTTGGAGACTTTATGCAGTTTCCGTGCTTTATTATCAAATCTGCTATTTTGCTTCCCATTCCATCGAGCCATACTTCGTAGCCAGCCTCATGCAGCAATATAGCAAGCTCCTGAGTTCTTCCAACTGCAAAAGCAGGAATTATTACTTTTCCTCCTTTTCTAACAACATCCTCTATCTCATCTATGAATTCCTTTTCAAGCTGCCTTCTATCTGGATGTTCTGTTCCGGCATATGTCCCTTCGATAAACAAAGTTTTTGCTTTGACTGGCTTAGCTCCATGAAGCAAATTTGTTTCGATAGTGTTTATATCGCAGGAAAAGAGAATATCATGGCTCTTCAGCTCAATCATTACGGAGCCAGGAATATGTCCTGCAGGATGGAATTTTATCTCATATCCATTCAGCTTAAACACATCGTTTCCATCGAATAGGCGAAAATTGCTCAGCGAGATGTTCATTTCATGTTCCCCGTAAGGGAAGGGATATCCATTCGATTCCGCAATTTTGAGCATATCCTTGTAAAGCACCTCACTTATCTCCTTTGTTAAAGGCGTGGAATAAATTTTTGTGTTGTAACGGGATGACAGCCAAGGAAGCATTCCAGAATGGTCAAGATGGGCATGCGAGAGCAGGGCAAAGTCAACGGGCGGCGAGGCGGCGGGGAAAGACGGCGGGTTGCCTGGATTGAGCCCATAGTCTATGAGTAGCCTTTTGGCTCCGTCATCGAGCAATATACCTACCCTTCCGACTTCTCTGCCGCCACCAAGTAATTTTACTTTCATTTTTGAGTATAATGATATGCCCTATTTTAATTTTCTCCAAATCTCTCAATCCGCATGCCTTTGTATTCGAGCTTCATTGAGCGCTTCACAATGCATTTCATTTGAACTGGAGAAAGATTGAATTTTCTTTCCACCTCTCTGCTGAGCTCCCCCTCACCGACGAATTCGTATATTTTTTCTTCAAGTTGCTTGAATTCATCATCATTCATCAGCACAATAGAAAAAACATCCCTTATTACATCTATGGAGGACATCACATTGATATGAAAAGCTGTATAGAATGCATGATATTCTTTTTTTGCCTTTCCTTCCTTCATCGTCCATCTTGTCTCTACGAGATGAATTTTTTCAAAAAAGAGGAGAGCCTTTTTTCCATCCTCACCATACTTCTTTTCAATATCCTCGATCGTAACCCATGTTTTTGAAACATCATCGAAGACCTGTCTTTTAACATCGCTATCAAAAGCTCTTGAGAGCCATGCGAAATCAGTAATGTCGTTTATCAATTTGGCTTGCATCATAATATATAATGCAAATCCCACTTAAATTTCTATGCCTCGGCTATTGCAATTCCCGCTATGATAACAATGCCATAAAAAATTTTTATTGCCTCCAGAGTTTCATGCAAAAATATGCTTGAGAATATCATTGAAAAAAATGGTATTAAATAAACAAAGCATGAAAGGCGCGAGATCTCCATTTTTTCCATGGCAGAATACCACATTATGTATGCAAGGAATGTTGGAAATATTGCGAGGATGAATGCATATTCTATGGAAATGCTATTAAAAGAAATTTTTTCAAATGGAAGCACCATGAACAGGAAGAGAGTTGCAAAGAGTGTTGAGCTTGTTATCACTTCCATGGCTTTGTAACCGTTGTTCAACAATTTCTTCGCCATTATGCTTCCCATTGAATAGAAAAATGCTGAAAGTAAAATGAGCAAATCTGCAGCCAAATTCGTGCTTTTGTAGCCAGATATGAGAAAGTATGTTCCGAGGAATGCAATCATTATTCCAGCAAATTTATTCCATGTGAATTTTTCGTGCAGGAAGATGCTTGAAAAAATGAGAACATATATTGGGCCAGTACTCTGAAGAAAGCCAGAAATGTATGCTGGAGCAAATTGAAGTGCCACATTCTGCAAAATAACGGGAATGGCTACACCAATCAAAGCGAGCATGGCAAAATACTTTTCAAATTTTATTGCATTGCGGGCAATCATCACAAAAAGAAAAGAGGCAATGAGATAACGCAGGAAAGCGAAGAAAAGAGGCGAAGAGCTTTCAAGTCCAAGTTTAATCAGTGGAAAAGAAGCTCCCCAGAAAAGAGGCGCTGTTATAGCAAATAACCATTTTCTATGCATGGACATGAGTCCCAGTTTCTCCATTCAAAGCTTCCCATGCTTTCTCAATGGACGTTATTATCGTCTCCTTTCCTCCATTTCTGACGAACCTTATGGCAGCCTCAACTTTCGGTCCCATTGAACCAGCAGGAAAATGCCCCTCCTTCTGATACTTCTCCAGCTCTTTCGCCGAAACATTCTTCAATTCCCGCTGCCCTTCCTTGCCGTAATTCAAATAAACGAAATCAACATCACTCAATATAAGCAAGACATCTGCCTTTATCTGACTCGCAAGCTTTTCAGCAGCAAGGTCTTTGTCGATGACAGCATCTATTCCCTTTAAAATTCCATCCTCAGCTATGACAGGGATGCCGCCGCCGCCCGCAGCGATAACAATAACGCCTGCTTCCATGAGATTTTTTATGGCTTCCGACTCAACAATTGAGATTGGTTCTGGAGAGGGAACAAGCATGCGATAGCCATCGCCGTATTTTCCCATTGTATAGCTTTTCATTAGTTCTTTTGCTTCTTCCTCACCATACACTGGGCCAATTGGCTTTGTTGGCTTTTTGAAGGCTTCATCATGCTTCGATACTATGACTTGCGTTATAACAGTTGCAACATCTTTTTTTATGCCTTCCTTTTTCAACTCATTTATGAGACAATTCTGAATCATGTAGCCGATTTGTCCTTGTGTCAGAGAAACGCATACATGCAATGGCATTGGAGGAACAATGCTACGAGCCATTTTTTGCTGAAGCAATATCGCACCAACTTGCGGACCATTTCCATGCGTTATAACGAGATGCCACCTTTCTTTAATCATTTTAACAATGCTCTTCATGCTTTTTTTAGTTGCAGAAAATTGTTGCTCAATACTCGCTCTCCTGTCCCTGCCAACTATTGCGTTTCCGCCCAAAGCGACAACAGCTTTCATATTGGTATATAAGGCAGCTATAAAG
>JAGGWA010000115.1 GCA_021157745.1 Thermoplasmata archaeon | reverse complement strand
CGCTGAATGTAAAGTACAGCATGCAGCTGTTCAAGGCGATGAAGCCATTGAAGAAAAAGTTCATAGCAAATGCAAACATAAACATAATAAGCAGAAACGAAAAATTTCTCCGCCTTGCGAAGGAGGCGGGCGCCATTTCATTTTTTGTTGGTTTCGAGTCCATAAATCCAGCGAGTCTGAAAGAAGCCCATAAGATATCGAATAGGGCGGAAGGATATGAAAAAGCAATAAAGGTTGTGAAAAAATATGATATCGGCATCGTTGGCGGCTTCATTTTTGGATTTGACAATGACACGCCTGAGATATTTGATGCAACAAGAGATGCTGTTTTAAGCTGGGAAATTGATTCCGCAGAGTTCAACATACTAACGCCATATCCTGGAACACCTTTATATGATAGACTTGACAAAGAAGGAAGAATACTGACAAAAGACTGGAGCAAATATACGCAGGCTCACGTTGTCTACATGCCAAAGCAGATGACACCCAAAGAGCTTTTTGAAGGAACGAGAAAAGTAATAAAAAGCTTCTATTCAATGCCGGAGATGATAAAAAGAATATATCGCTCAATGAAAATGGATAAATTTGCTCCTTACTCGCTATCTCTTCCAACAATAAACATTGCAATGCGCCGCTATTATAAACGGGAATTTTTCAATGGAAATATTAAAGAGAAACTTCCACCAGGCTGGACCTAAAGTTTTCCCTCGATGGCAGCATATCTGCAGCGGCAATTCCTTCTGGCTGGAATTTTTTCAATAGCTTTATTCACAATTTTTTCTATTGCAGCCTTCCTTTTCCTATACATTTCTTTTATCTCCTCTATGCTTAACCTCTCCTGCAATCCTGCAGCATAGTTTGAAACCAAGCAAATGGAAGCATAGCATATTCCTGCTTCTCTTGCCAGAATCGCTTCTGGAACAAGGGTCATGCCAACAACATCTCCAAATTTTTTGAACATTGCTATCTCTGCCTTTGTTTCAAGTCTTGGACCTTCTGTTGCAACATACACTCCTTCCTTTGCATTTTTGGCGGAGTTAACCAAAATTTTTCTTACAACAGGACAGAAAGGCTCACTCAAATCAATATGGACTGCTTCGTCATCAAAAAATGTTGTGTGCCTTTTTGTAAAATCAATAAAATCATTTGGAATAAAAATGCTCCCTGGTTTAATACTCTTTTTCATGCTTCCAACAGTGCTTATTCCTATGACGACGCTTGCCCCAATATTCTTCATTGCCATTACATTTGCATGGTAATTCACGGCATGCGCCGGCTTTGCATGCGCCTTTCCATGGCGTGCTATGAAAAATATGTCCCTCTTTCCTCTTTTGAAATGAATTGCCTTCACATTTCCATATTTTGTCTCGACTTCTATTTCCTCTCCCTCCATTTCATAAAAGCCAGTTCCCCCTATTATGCCTATTTTCATATTTCCTCCCACTCCTTTAATATTGAATGCCATTTGAAACTTGCTATTCCTTTTATTTCCTCGAGAGCTCTAACAATTCTCTCATATCCTTTTCCGAGACTTCTTATTCTTACTTTAGCTATTATATCATAGCTCCCAGCCACGGCGGCGATGCTTACAATGCCTTTTATCTTCCATATTTCCTGAATTAGCTCCTCTATACTGTGTCCTGTTTTTGCATTTATGAAAACATATCCTTTAACCTCTGTGAGGGCAAACGATATAACGCCGAGTATAACCATAGCCATACCCATTGATTTAATCAAAGCATGCAATGAACTTTCAAAGATCGTTCCTCCAACGACGCTTGCCAGCCAGAAGGAAAATGGTATGGAGAATATTATAGTCGATGATTTCACAGCCTGGGTAACGCTCGCTTTTCCTAAGCCAAGAGCCCTTATATAAAAAACATATGAGAAGAAAGCTATTGTCATTGAAATTGCAAGTAAGTTCCAGTAAGATAAGGCATCCAACGAAGCTTTAAGAAGATCCTCATGCATTGCATAACCCATTGCAATGATTGCAATGAAAGTAAAGAAAGTTGTGAAAATGAGATTCCAGAATCTTATGTTGATAGCATCATTGTAACAATCGTTGATACGAAGAAGCTTCAATTTTCTCTGATATATGGAGAATAAAGCCCAAGATGGATTAAGCACCAAAAATACCACAGCAAGCCCACGGGCATTTATCCCTCCTTTCAGCGAGAGAGATGCGAGAACGGCCCCAAATGAAACGATTATCGCCGACTGCACTTCTGCCAGCGTAGGTGCATTCTTCTCTGTTATGGATTCGATGGCCAGCAAATATATTATAACGATCTGAGAGAAAGCAAGTATGGTAGCAGGGGTAAAAGGGTCATTATAGGACCATATGACATAGAAGTAGGCAAGCGTTGTGATAGCATTGGCAAATCCTGCTATTGTCTGATATTTTATTTCCCGCTTTCTTATGAGACGTATTCCATGAAAAGATGGATCTATTCTCGAGCCCATTGCCTTTCCACCAACTTTTATAGAAAGTAAAGAAGTCAGAAGAAACGTTACAATTGTGCCTACGATGAAAATCGAGAGGCACAAAGCCCATGGGTTCGAAACATACATCGATATATATGTATCTGTTGTTGTGCCCGCAGCCGCTATGATGGCAGACGCTAGCGCAAGAACATAAAACAAATATTTTTTTCTGATTCTCATGTTTCAATCTCTTTTTCCACAACCTGCGTATTTGTCCTTTTCACTCCTTTTATTGCATGTATTTTATCGGTCAATTCCATCAATTGCTCCAAGTTTTCAACTCTTGCTTTAACTATTATATCGTAATCCCCAGCAATAACGGCAATGCTCTCAACATTTTCCAAATTTTTCAATTCATTCAAAACGCTCTTTAAATTGCCGACATAAGTCAATATGAGAATATACGCTTTAATCATAAGATGAATAATCTTTTCCATCAATAAAAATTTTTGGGCAAAATTAGCATAATAATTTATAAATAATCAAAAGATTATATCACAAGGTGAATCATCATGCAGTATAAAGGAATCGTAGCTGTTATTGTATTTGCGTTGCTAACAAGTGGACTAATGATGGAATCACATGGAGAAGAGCAGGGAGAGCAATCGGTTTTATTCGGATGGGAAATAAATAATGGGCTGCTTAATTTCATTGCATTCTGCAATGGAAACAATTACACATGGGATTTTGGGGATGGAAGTATTGGATATGGAAAGGTTGTAAGCCATGAATACGCGTCGGGAGGAGAGTATGATGTTAAACTCATTGTTGATGGAATAGAAGTGGATGAAAGAACAATAAACACCAATGATTTGCCTCCAGAAGCAGATTTTTACTGGCTTCCTTCCACACCTTATAGCTATGAAGAAGTGATGTTTATAGATAATTCAACAGATGATGGCTTTATTGTGAATTGGAGCTGGGATATTGAAAACGACGGAATAATAGATGGATATGGAAAATACATAAAACATGTTTTTACAACACCTGGAAAACATAGCATTACTTTGAGAGTTGTGGACAATGATGGAATGATGGATTCTATAACAAAAGAGATAAGTGTGCTTAATATATTACCCACTCCAAAATTTTACTGGACCAAAAGCAATGGAAGCATATTATTCAATGCAAGCTGGAGTTACGATAAGGATGGTTCCATTGTAAACTACACATGGGATTTTGGAGACGGAAGCATTGGCTATGGAAAGGTTGTGCAGCATAGCTATGCAGCGAATAAAAAATATTATGTTACACTCTACGTAAAGGATGACTATGGAGAAACAAATTCAACGATGCTGGAGATTAATTTGCTAAATAATCTGCCAATCGTTAATTTCTACTGGCAGCCGGCGCATCCCACAGATTTGGATACAGTATATTTCTATTCCACAAGCAATGATAGCGACGGAAATATAACCACATGGATATGGGATTTTGGAGACGGAAGCGTAGCATATGGAGAAAATGTGAGTCATAGATACGAAGACAATGGAACATACAGTGTAACTTTATTTGTGCTTGATGATGAAAATGCTTACAACATAACAACAAAACAAATTTTTGTATCGAATGTTCCCCCAGTTGCAGATTTTGTTTATACACCACCATTTCCTCTTCCAAATAAAACGATTTCGTTCAATTCAACAAGTTATGATAGCGATGGCTACATTGTGAACTGGACCTGGAATTTTGGGGATGGAAACATAAGCTATGGAGAAAATGTGAGTCATGTTTATATGGAACATGGAATATACAATGTAAGCCTTACTGTCATTGACAACGATGGAGATTTTTCAACAAAGAAAATAAAGCTCGTTGTTGCTGATTTTTATGTAAATGCCAGCATATATGACCCTGCCAACCACACATGGAATAGAATACAGGATGCCATAAATAATGCAACAGATGGAACGTTCATATATGTAATGGATGGAAACTACAATGAAGATGTTTTTGTGAATAAGAGTGTTTACATTCTTGGAAAAAATGCTTCCATAATTGGAAAAAATTACTCATTGTATTTAGCAGCAAATGAAATTTTTGTCGATAATTTTGAAATATTGGATGCTAAGAATGGAATATTAATGGCTTCGAATCTTTCTTTAATAAAAAGCTGCAAATTCAATGGAAGCTATATAGCAATCAATATTAGCGGAAATTATAATTCGCTAGAGGAAAATATTTTGGAAGGAAATATCTCGATAGCAGTATATGGAAATCATAATTCAATTGGAAATAACGAGATAACAGGGAAGGCAGGAATTATTTTATATGGAAAAATGAATAAAATTTTTTCAAATAACATTTCTGCAGAAAGTGGAATAAAAGCATTTGACTCAGAAAATTCAATTTACGACAATTTCATATATGGATGCAAATATGGAATGAGAATATATAATGAAAATTTGGTTTCGAATAATAGCATATACAGTTGCGAGTATGGTATAGATGGCACGGAATTTAAGATAGTAGGAAATAAACTATGGAACAATAAATATGCAATAAATGCATCAAAGATTTATATTGAAAATTGCAATATTACAAATAATGAGATAGCCATCTTTGGAATAGAGATACATTCAAATGATACAATAATAAGGAACGGAAGCATAGATGCAGAGAAAATTTATTTCCATAATGTAAGCATGAAGATGGGGAGAATAAATTGTACATATGGAGAAATCAGAGATAGCAGGATAGGGGAGCAAGAGATGATAAGGGGAGAAATATATTCTCTCGAAACACAATTTTATGAAAATACAGAGATTATTGTTAATGGAACATTTCTGGATTGTAATTTCACAAAAAATGGATTGACAAGCTTGAATAATTCATTGGTCACAAATTGTAGCTTTTACAAGAATGATAGAGCCTTGATCCTTGGGGACAATAACACGGTTAAAAACAGTTCATTCATTGAAAACGAATATGCAATCTTTATTGAAGGGAATTACAATAACATATTCAACAATACATTTTTGCTCAATCAGCATGCTCTGTATATAGAGAATGCAAAACACAATAACTTTTTGAATAACAATATAACGAGAAATGTAAAGGGATTGGAGATGTATTATTCTCCAGGAAACTATTTTGAAGGAAATAAGTTTTTAAGCAATGCTTATACAATTGACGTTTATGGAGAAAGTATCGAGCATTTCTATAATTCCTTCAAAAATAATACAGTAAATGGGCTTCCGTTGTTTTATGCTGTGAATGAAAGCAACTTTATTTTAAATGAAAGTTATGGATTCATTGGATTGATAGGATGTAAAAATGTTTCAATAATGGATCAGGAAATAGGAAACAACGGTAAAAGCATTCTTGCAGTGGGTTCGGAAGAGCTAAACATAGAAAAAACAAAGATACATGATAGCATATATGGCATATACATTCTCAAGAGCAGAGATATTGAGATAAAAGAATGCAATGTTTTTCTGAATGGTAAAGGAATTTTGTTAAGAGCATCCACCTACATTTCAGTTCTAAATTGCAACATCTCCACCAATGATATTGGCATAAATATATTCGATATTCAAAACACGGCTGGCAATAACTATATTGATGCAATTCTTCAGGGAAACAGATATGGAATCCTTATACAAGGAATGGGAGATAATGAGATTCATGGAAATATTGATTCAATTAAAATAGACAAAAGCAACGAAAACAGAATACGAGCAAATGTATCAAAATTGATTTTGAGAAATGGAAATGCAGATATTTTGAATTCCTCCATAAAGGAAATCGACTCATATTCATCGAATATTGATTTGGAAAATAGCATGGTAAGTAAAGCAGACATAGAAAAGGGAAGCATGTATGCCATGAAAACAGATTTTAAAGGAAACATGTCCTTCAATGATTGCAACCTCCAACTTCTGAACAGCAAATTTGAGTTAAGCCATGTAAAAATAGATGCTTCGCAAGTTTATGCTTCCAATGATGAATTCTATAACAAAAGCTATGTTGAAATATGCTCATCAGATGGGAACATTTCGCATGCAAAATTCTATTGGAATGATTTTGCTCTCAAAGTCAATGCAAACATTACATTATACAACTGCAGCTTTTATGAAAATGGAAAGGGAGCATATGTGTCGAGAGGAAAAATGATTGGAGGGGAGATATACAACAACAGTTATGGATGCATTTTGAATGGTAGCGCCATTGTATCCAATATTTTATTCCACCATAACGAATTTGCTCTCATTATAAATTCTTCCTTCTCAGAAATTTATCAAAACTCCTTCTGGAAAAATCAGTATGGTATCGTAGCCAACGGAAGCAACAATACAATATACCACAACAATTTTGTTTACAATGAAATAAACGCAAAAGACAATTCCAACAATTCATGGAATTTAACAACACCTCATGAAGGAAATTACTGGGATGATTACGCTGGCAGCGATGGCAATAACGACGGAATAGGGGATATGCCCTATGAAGTCGGAAAATCGTATGACTTCTATCCATTGATGACTGCCTATGAAAATGCTGCAAAGGTTCCAAATGAAGCTCCCGTAGCAAGCTTTATGTTCTATCCAGTTAATCCATTTTCATTTGATGAAATAAGCTTCATCGACACATCTCAAGATCCAAATGGTAAAAATGATATATCCGGCTGGAAATGGAACTTTGGAGATGGAAACACAAGCAATGAACAAAATCCAAAACATGCATATGCAAGACCAGGTAGCTATAATGTAACGTTAACTATAAAGGACAGAGCAGGAGCGGAAAATTCATTTACCATGGCTATAAATATTACGAATTTGCCGCCTTTGCCAGCATTCGATTATAATCCGGAAAATGTATCCTCATATGACACCATACAATTCACATCAAATTCTGTCGACAGAGATGGATTCATCGTAAACTACACATGGGATTTTGGGGATGGAAGCATAGCATATGGCAGAAATGTGAGCCATAGATATACAGCGCCTGGAGTATATAGAGTTATTTTGACAGTCATAGACAATTTGAACTCGACGTCAACATGCTATAAAGAAATTAGAATAGAAAATAGAAAACCTTCTGCTGATTTCGAATTTTATCCTGAAAAGCCCAAAACTGGAGAAAAAATAACATTCAAAGACCTCTCATCCGATATAGATGGAAACATCGTCTCATGGCACTGGGACTTCGGGGATGGAACAGCAGCCAATGGCAGGAATGCAAGCCATGCATATGCAAAGCCAGGGAGCTACAAGGTAAGGCTTACCGTCGAGGATAACGAGGGCGGCGTCGCCAGCTATGAACAGATTGTGGAGGTGGAGGAGAAGGAAACCCCAGGATTCGGCTTTGCATTGCTGATGGTTGCCCTTGCAATAGCTATTGCGGCAATGAGAAAATTTAAGTAATGGTTTACATACAATTTATAATGACAAAAAAAGCAAGGAAAAAGGATTTGTTGAAAGAAAAGCTTGAAGAGCTTGAGGAAGCCATAAGATATAATGAGGCCATGCTTGAAGAATTATATGAAAAGCAGGAATCACTTTTTCCAATATTTGCTGATCTTGTTAAAATAATAAGCAAGTTATATAATGAGATGAAAATAGAGGATGAGGATGTTAAAAATAGGATAAACAGGCTCAAAGATGCATTTGATGAAAATATTATGAAGAAATATGCAATGGGCGACGATGACTTCAGCATTGCCTACACATGATTTTATAGAAGAAATTATAGAAGAAGTCAGGAAAGGAAAAATAAAAAATAAGGAAGATTTGCTAAGTTTTAAGAAGAAGCTCGCTAAAAAATACGGGCTTAAAAAAATTCCTCAGGATTCAGAAATTTTGCATTTTACAGATGATGAGAGAGTAAAAGCAATTTTAACAAGGAAGCCAGTCAGAACAATATCAGGAGTTGCTGTAATAGCAGTTATGACCTCTCCATATCCATGCCCTCATGGTAGATGTGTGCCATGTCCAGGCGGACCGCCATACTCGCCACAAAGCTATACTGGGCGAGAGCCAGCCGCAATGCGGGCAAGCAGAAATAACTTTGATCCATATTTGCAAACGCTGGACAGAGTAAAGCAACTCGAAGCAATAGGACATGCAGCAGATAAAATAGATATAATTGTCATGGGGGGAACATTCCCAGCGAGAGATTTTTCATATCAGGAATGGTTTGTTAAGCGCATATATGATGCATTAAATGGGGAAGTATCAAGCAACCTGGAGGAAGCAAAGAAAAAAAATGAGGTGGCGAGGCACAGATGCATTGGTTTAACCATTGAAACTCGTCCAGATTGGTGCGGATTACAGCATATTGACGAGATGCTGAAACTTGGGGCTACGCGAGTTGAAATAGGGGCACAGATTCTGGATGATGAAGTGCTGCATGAGATGAATCGCGGGCATACAACAATGGATACAATAATTGCTACAAGACTCGCCAAAGATGCTGGTCTAAAAGTTGCATATCATATAATGCCTGGAT
>JAGGWA010000104.1 GCA_021157745.1 Thermoplasmata archaeon | reverse complement strand
TGGGAAGAACATTTTTGGAAAATGGCGATGCAACAGCATTTATAGGAGCAACTGCTGTAAGCTGGAATAACATAACATTGAAATGGGATGATGAAAATGATGGAGGAGCTCTGTCCTTGGACTATTTCTTCTTCCGTTATTTGATAAATGATAGACAGAAAATAGGAAATGCATTGTATAATGCAAAGGCATACTATTATAACCATTTTGGATTTAAAGTTAATTCGAGGGACTATTCCATACCCTGGTTTTATGCAAATATATATGCATTCAATTTATATGGAGATCCTTCAATGGGATTGAGCAATGAAAAAGTTGATGCTAATCCGCCAAGTGTGGAGATACAACAGCCAGAAAATGGAATATATATTTTTGGAAATAAAATTATTCCATTTTTCATGCCAGTCATAATTGGAAGCATGGATGTAAAAGCTATTGCCAACGATGAAAATGGAATTGAAAAAGTTGAATTCTATTTGGATAATCATATGGTAGCGAGTATTGAAAACCAACCATATGAATGGAAATATAATGCAATTGGAATGCATAAAATAAAGGTGATTGCTATCGATGCCAATGGAAACATAGGAGGAAATGAAATAGAAGTGTTTGGAATATGAATCGGCTTCATAAAGCAATGCCTAAAATTTACTGCGCAAATGGATTTGGGAAAGGAAGCCACGGGAAGAAATATATTCTGCCATTTTGGGTTGCAATTTTGTCTCCGAAAATTATCCCAAAAGAGGAACCCCACCAATTCCACCTTGCATTTACTCTTGAATTCTGAGCAATCATCCCATATTTTTCATGATTATATATATTGTTCCAGTGAATCATGTTGCCATTTGAATCACGTATGCCAATTCCATATGGACTATTCTTAATTGTATTGCTGTATATTTTATTTTTATTACTTGAGAAGAGTATCTCAACGTCGTCATATAAATTATTGCCTATTATATTGTCAAAGATACTGTTGTTATCTGAATACCACAGAGACAGACCGCCCCATCCATTCTTACTCAAAATATTGGTAAATATTTTGTTATTCTCTGAATAATATAGGCGGATTCCATTCAAGTTGTTGTGGCTGAAGTTATTGTTAAAAAGCTGGATAAAAGATGAATATGCAATTTCGATGCCAATGCTAGTATTTGATATGGAAAAATTATCTATCCGCATGTAGCTACAATTAACCAGAATGATTTGTCCAGCGTCGCGTGGAATGGAAAGATTGTTTTCATTTACATAGTAATATAACGGTTTTCCATTTACTCTGTTATTTTCTATCTTATGGACAAAATACATATAGCTTCCTTCTCTTATCACTAAACCATCATTGATAAATGAATTGTTGACAATGATGTTTCCAATGGAGTTATACATATAGATGCCATAATAAACATTATTAGAAATGATATTATTTTTTATTGTATCATAATTTGAGAAAAATATTTTTATTCCTTGATCCCCGTTATTCTCTATTATATTGTTTTCAATAATGACATAATCTGCATTCTGTATAACTATTCCAGCCTTTTCAAAATTTTTCTCACTATTCCTTATTGTGAAACCAGATATTTTCACATTATCCTTTTTAATTCTTACAACATCCCCTCTGTAATTGGCATCTATTATCGTATTGTTTCTATCTCTTCCCAATAAATTTATACTTTTATCAATGATTATGTTTTCGTAATAGGTTCCGTTGTAAACAATAATTGTATATCCATCTTCAGCATCATTGATTGCGTCCTGTATTTTACTATAATTGCCCTCGCCCGAGCCACCAACATATAAAATTTTGCCATCTTGGACTGGCTTACATATACCAGTATAAACCAAATTACAACACACCAAGAGTAGGAAAATGGATAAAGCCGTATTTTTGTGCATATAAAAAATACCAGCTACGACTTATAAACTTTTCTTTGTCAACTTTCATACAACAATGCATCGACTATAACAGCTATTACACCTGTCAGAAAAACCATATCGAGAATGGAAGCCCCTCCTATAACAGCCATTGTATTAGGCTTGGGATGCATGGCGAGTAGCTCCCTTAAATGAAATATATCTGCTCCAATAAGAGCGCCCATTGTTCCACTTGAATATGCTATCGATGCTGCCTTTCTTTTGTTTTTTATCGCAACCATAACGGAGTACATGCTCGCCGCTATGGGAGGAAGAAGCCACAAAGGAAAAGGGCTAACTATGCCTCTATTGCTAACGTAAGTGTAATTATAGGTTATATAAGATACTATAGCTATTCCCAAAACAACACGGAAGAAAACCTTGTTTTTAATCATAAGGTAGATGCTCAAAATTATTGGGAGCAGGGCACCGCCTATATTTATTCCGACGATCCATCCATTATATCTGAAAAGAGGAATCTCAACCATTCCAAGGATTATGCTTCCAAAAACTATCGTGCTTGACTCCCAGCTATTAAAACCCACTTCCTCAAAAGCTTTTTTAATCAATGAATAAAAGGCATAGAAAAGAATGGCGGCGATGAGAAATATTGCCAATTCCGATAAGCTGAGCATATTAATAATACCTTTTGAGTATTTTAATTAAATCATTCATATCCTTGCTTTTAACAACAAAATCGGCTTTTTGTTCAATAACTTCATCACCTGGATTGAATGCTATGGCAACATCAGAAAGATCAAACATGCTCACATCGTATTTCGAATCGCCAACAACAATAACAAAACTTGCATCGACATTATCTAAAAATTTTTCCAAAACATCTTTTTTGTTAAAGAAAGGGACATTTAACTTTCCTTTCCATGGGATTTCATCTTTGAATATTATCTCATTTGCATAAACATATTTTATTCCTTTCCTTGCAATTTTATCTGCAACACATTTTATTCCGCCAGATATTATGGCTGAGTTCCAATTTTTGATAAAATTAAGGCATCTATCCAGCCCTTTCATATAACTAACTCTTTCCAGCGCTTCCATTATCTGCTTCTTGGTCAAACCGTGTTCTCGCATTTTCTCTATTTCCTTATTCAAGAATTCTTCCTGGCTTAGCTTTCCTTCATGCAATTCTTTCAGGATGTCTGAATTGTCTATTTTGAATTCATTGTGTATGACGCGCCATGAGCTTCTTTCCTCTATTAGCACCCCATCCATATCAAAGACTATCAATTTCACAATATGAATGGAAAACTTGCATATAAAAAGTCAGGTTTTTAAAGTGTCTGGCTATACATAAATAGAATGGACATAATACCAAAAGTGGGCGTAACTGGTCTGCCAGGCGTTGGAAAAACCGAGGTTTTGATAAGGGTTATGGAAAGACTAAAGAATGATTACATATTTGGAGGAATGATAACAAAGAGCATAATCGAAAATAAAAAAAGAGTTGGCTTCAAAATAGTTGATTGGTTTACTGAAGAAGAGAGATTATTTGCTCATATAAACATGGACTCCTCATATAGAGTGGGAAAATACAAGATTGATTTGAAGGTTTTGGAGGAATTTGGAATTCCCGCAATCAGAAAAGCTGTTGACGATGATACTATCGACATTGTTGTAATAGATGAGGTTGGAAAGATGGAGCTTGAAAGCAGGAAATTCAGAGATATAGTTAAGGATGCTCTCGATTGTGAAAAGCCAGTTTTGCTCACATTGTATAAAAAATCACGCGATGCATTGTTGCAGGATATAAGAAATAGAAATAATGTTAGAATTTTTGAAATAACTCCAAAGAATAGAAACATATTGCCATACAAGATAGAAAAAATACTGAAAGAGGGTTTATGATAGAAGAAGACGGAATAAAAATATTCACCTTTTCTACGGGAAATCAAAAAGGACCAGGTAAAAAATTGGCTGGATTCTACAATCCGACATGGCGCCTCGACAGGCGTATCCAGATTATTTTTTGCGAGTATGCATATGAGAGAGGAGCAAGAAAATTTCTGGATGGAATGGCAGCTACTGGCATAAGGGGGATAAGGATAAAGAAAGTGTTAGGAAATGTTAGCGTGGACATAAATGATTCAAACAAAAAATCATATGAAATTATATTGAGAAATGTAAGAGAGAACGAAATAGATGCAGATGTTACAAATGAAAAATTTTGCTCTCTTTTAAATCAAAGAAAATATGATTATATAGATCTCGATCCATATGGAAGCCCAGCAAAATATATTCCATGCATATTTGAGGGGGCAAGAAAAAAAACTTTTGTATCGATATCAGCAACGGATGTTGCAACTTTAAGCGGCGTATTCAAAAAAGCATGCATTAAAAGATATGGAGCCATCCCTTTAAAATTTCATGGGGCAAAAGAGATTGGATTGAGAATATTGTTAGGATATGTGGCGAGGATCGCATCCATCTTCGATTATTCATTCAAACCAATTTTATCCTATCATTATGCACATTATTTTAGAGTTTATGGAGTTGTTGAAAAAGGAGCAAAAAAGGCTGAAAGGAATATCGCCGCCATAGGATGGTTTTACTGGGATGATGGATGGAAAGTTAAAGAATACGAAAAGCCACCCTCGGGAAAATTAGCTGGCCCCCTGTGGATAAAAAATTTGCATGAGCATGATTTTATCCAAATGCTTTCAAAGGAAGAAGACAAAAAAATAAAAAGTTTGGCTGAAAAATTCATTAAAGAGAATGAAATTGCAACGCCATATTACGAGAGCCACAGAATTGCAAAAGAAATTTCAAAAAAGCAACCACGCCTCCATAGCCTGATAGAAAAGCTCCGCCAGCGCGGCTGGAGGGCGGCGCGCACGCATTTTGCGGGAGATGGCTTTAAAACGGATGCTGGCTATGAGGAGATAAAGAACTATTTCTGAAGCTCATCCAGTATTTTTTTTACAATTTCCTCTGGTTTTAGATTGGTTGAATCTATTATGACATCGTATATCGATTTATCGTCCAGATCTATTCCATAAAATTTTTTATATCTTCTCTTCTCGCTTTCCTCTCTTTCTTTCATTTCCCTCTTCTTTTCAAAGAAGTCCCCACCTTCCCTGTTGATTATTCTTTTTACCCTTTCTTCCTCCTCACAATCGATCCAGACTTTTAATGCAGGGATTTTTTTGATATGGGCTATCCATCCTGCGAGACGACTTTCCAGTATAACGTTGCCTTCCATCAAAATCTTTTCCTGTTTTTTATCTATCTCTCTGTCTATCTGTGGATTCTCCTCACAATACTCCTCAAATTCCTGCAACTTCATTCTGTGCTCCTCCGCCAACTCTCTAAAAATTTTTCCCATGTTAACGTGTTTCCATCCAAGTTTTTTTTGCAAAAGCTCCGCTACAGTTGTTGTTCCGCTTCCAGGCAGCCCGCTTATTGTTATTGCGTTAACCATTTTAATCTAAGCAAATATTGGATTATCTGCGTTAACGGTATTGAAAGAAGGCTATAAAGCAAAATCCAGTTTGGAAGAACATGAGATGTAAAAAGGCTAACATGCAATTTCCATGGAACATCGATATAATAATGATAACCTTTTTCAGCAAGCTTCAACAAAAACTCCCACATCCATGTGAATATGGGTATGAATATTATCAATGTTATGGGCATCAATTTCA
>JAGGWA010000048.1 GCA_021157745.1 Thermoplasmata archaeon | reverse complement strand
GTTTCTATGATGTATACTGGCCAAGTTTTCGAAAAAGGGATTTCTTAAAGATAATAAAAATATATCAGAGTAGGAGAAATGAATCACAGCGTTAGAATTCTCTCCTTACTTACCTTTATATTTACAGCTATTATGTATTTATGGGCAAATTGATAAAAAGCAGGTTTCTAGCGAGCTATTTCTCTATGTTTTTTTCACTTCCCTCTTTCATTCCCCCATAAGATTTTGTGAAGCTGAATTGAAAAGCGGGCATCTATTTCATCTTTCAAAATCCAGTCAGCGAGCTTTATTTTGCTTCCCCATACAGGTTGCATTATTATCTGGCATCTTGGCTTGTATCTTGCGATAATATCTTTTGCATACTCATAGTCCTGCTTGTTCCATATTATGAATTTTAGCTCATCGCTGCCACGCAACAAAGAAATGTTTCCAAAAAGCATTTTATCATGCATTCCAGATGATGGAAGCTTTATGTCCATTTTTATTTTGACATTCATTTTAGAAAGCTTCATAATGCTTATTGAACCATTTGTTTCGATGCTAACTTCATAGCCTTCTTTCAAAAGTTCATCAATCAATGTATATACATTTTTCTGCAACAATGGCTCTCCGCCCGTTATGCAGACACGCTTGCAACTCCATTTTTTAATACTTTCCATTATTTCATCTATAGCCATATATTTTCCTTCATAAAATGCATATCTTGTATCGCAATAATTGCAACGCAAGTTACAGCCAGTAAAGCGTATGAATATCGTTGGAAGCCCTGCATCGCTACCCTCTCCCTGCAAAGAGTAAAAAATCTCGTTGATTTTAATCTTCTTTGTATTCATATTCTAAAGGATCCTCAAAACCAGCTTCCTTAAACGCTTTTAGTCTAAGACGGCAAGAATCGCAGCGCCCGCACGCCTTCTCGCCCTCACGGTAGCAACTCCATGTTTTTTCAAAAGGAACACCAAGTTCCATACCTTTTTTCACTATCTCAGCTTTGCTCATGTGAAGTAATGGAGCAACTATCTTAACTGGCCTTCCTTCCACACCACGTTTTGTTGCAAGATTGGCGAGACGTTGAAAGGCTTCAATATATTCAGGACGGCAATCCGGATAGCCGGAATAATCGATGGCATTAACTCCTATAAAAATTGCATCTGCATCTATAACTTCTGCATATGCAAGAGCATATGAGAGAAATATTGTATTGCGAGCTGGAACATATGTTGGAGGTATACCACTGCCATACTCTGGCACTTCTATTGAATCATCTGTTAAAGCAGAGCCGCCGATCTGTCGAAGATTAGCTTCTATTATTTTATGCCTTCCTCCAAGCCATTTTGCTATTTCCTTTGCTGCCTGCAGCTCCTTGCGATTGCGTTGCCCATAATCGAAGGATAACGCATATATTTCATAGCCCTGTTGCTTTGCGATGGCAGCAGCTACTGCAGAATCCATTCCTCCTGAAATAAGGCAGACTGCCTTCATTTTATTTTCCTCCATGTCCATGCTCCCTGTCCATAGCCTTCATCTATTCCGACGCCAACCTCTTCAACATTTTCAGGGAAGGAAAGCTCCACCAATTTTTGGAGTATGTATGAAGCAAGGTTCTCGGCTGAGGAGCTTTGAACAGGAATGAAGGCGCAATCTTCTTTTGGAAAAACGAATCTCTTTTCTTTATGAATAACTTCAACTTCATTGTCCTTAACATTTATTTTTAAATCTCCTTTTGTTGGAATCAAAACCTTGTGGTCAAGCTCTTCAGCTATGCTCCTTATTCTATTCTTCAATTCGACAAAATCCATAACGATCCCATTGATTGCTTTTCCTTTCACAATGACGCTTATTGCATATGAGTGGCCGTGAAGACGGGAGCACTTTGAATAATCTGCTATGAAATGAGCAGCTGCAAAAGTTAAATTGAGTTTCCATCCATCGAGCCTTATCTCCATGATGTTTTATGATGTGCCAATATAAATTTCTTATCTTTTCCTCCCATTTATGACATAGAGTGTTTTCTCATCTTTATTGCAATCATTTTTCATATTCATGCACAAGAAAAATTCATGGCTTAACTCAAAATATTTTTTTGCTTCCTTTTCAATGTCTTTTATTCTCTCATGTTTTATATTTTTTGAAATGTAACCGCCTTTTCCTTTTTTCTCTTTGAAGTATTTGGAGTGCGTATTCAAAAGCATTGCAATCAGCTTTCCATTTTTCTTTAAAACTCTATATGCTTCTTCTATCGCTTTTTTATAGTCATCTATGAATTCCAAACTTGTTATGAAAATCACGCCATCAAATTTTTCATTGGCAAAGGGAAGCCATGCTGCATCGCCTTTTATTGCAGTTATCCTTTTTCTTGCTATCTTTAGCATCTCATCATCTTTTTCCAATCCAATGATTTTTATTTCCCCTCTTTTTTCAATTTCCCTTTCTATCATTCCCGTTCCACATCCAATGCTCAGCACAGTGCCTTTCATTTCTTTGATAATGTACTCTGCCTCCTTTTTCAAAGCAAATTTTCCAAAATCTGTTTTATAAAAATCGTCATACATCATCCCACCTTTTTTGGCTTTTTGAAGATTTGTAATTCACCTTTTTCATACTTCTCCATCACTTCATTTATATTTCCCTTTCCATAATAAATTTTTACATTTCCATCTTTCAATGTATGATAGGCAATTTCTCCCATATCTTCCGTTATAATTTCATTCACTCCTTCTTTCATTAATTCTTTAGCAACAGCAAGCCCAGCTCTCACTCTCTTACTTCTATATCTATTCTTCAGTTTTTTAACCTGCCTCCATTCTTTTCCATCAAATTCAAAAATTATGAAACTGCTTGCTCTTCCAAATTTACTTGCTATCTCACCGTTTTCGACAGGAACAGCGATTTTTTTGGTGGCAGCTTCATAAGGCTCAATATGCGTTATAAAATCATCTATCCCTTCTATTTTCTTCACCTTTCTTTCTATTTCATCTGCGATTTCATGTGCTCTCTCAACATTCATGTCTCCATCTACCAGAAGTTTTGCTTCTCCAAAAATAAATGGTCCAGCTTTTCTAAGCCTCAAATCTTTATAGCCTTTTATATCACTTTCATCAATTATTTTCGCAACTTTCCTTTCCATTTCAGCAGGGCTTACATCCATGAGGGAAGCAATTGAATCTCTCAGGCTGAATATTCCTGTTTTTAGAATAAGAATCGCTATGCCCATCGTTACAATCCCTTCAACATATTTAATCCCATAGAACTGCATTATTATTGCCAGCATGACAACAATGGAGGAAATTGAATCCATCTTCCTTTCATTGGAGGTGGCAATCAGAGAATGCATATTCGTAGCCATTCCAACTCTTGCCAGATACCATGCCATGAAATATGATGCGATGGCAGAGAAAGCTGCTGTGGATGCTGCAATCCACGCTTCCTTTATTTTTCCAACTTCAAACAACCTTATATAACCTTCATAAAAGAAGGATAGAGCAACAGCTATTATGAAAAAGGAGATTATGAATGCTGCGATGCTCTCCGCCTTGTAATAGCCATATGGAAAACGCTTGCTCGGCTTCTTCCTCGCAAATTTAATGCCAAGAAAAGCGACAAACAGCACAACAACGTCTGTCATTGAATGGGTTGCATCTGCCAGTATCACAATGCTTCCTGTTGCCCATCCGACAAAAAATTTTAGGGCAGCGAGCAGCAGGGTAGCAAGCAACATGTTGGCGGCGCAAATGTAACCGTAGCGTAGCTTTTCTTCCTTTTTCATATCTGTTCGTTTATCTCATACGGTATTTTAATATGTTTCCATGTGAACAAGCCAAGAAACTTTGCTGGAATCATAACAACGCCTTTTATTTTTATATTTGCTCCTCCTTTAATCAATAAATTTTTTGCTGATTCCGATAAGCCCTTTACAGAAAAAGTTGCATCAAAATCATATTTTTTCGTCCCACTTTCAATATAAAAATGGGGCTTTATTCCCTTTCCAACGAATTCGTTTTCAACATATATGTTGTAACTTATGTAATCTATTTCTATATCAAAATTTTTTGGATTTTTGAGGGTCAAAGAGAATTTTACATCATACTCATCTATTTTAGAAGGATAAACGCTTTTTATTCTTTTATCAACTATTCTTATCGATTTTGCAGCATCATATACCATAACGAGATATATGGCCACTCCAAGAATAAGCACTATGGTTATTATAACCTTAACTTTCCTCAATCTTTCTTTCCACATTTTCCCATATTTTTTTCATAATTTCAGCAAGACCTTCATCATATTCCGCTATGCTTTTTCCATTAACTATTGCTTTTGTGAAAGCTTTGTTATATGGAATCTTTCCAACTATTTCTATTCCATTCTCCTTACAAAATTCTTCTATTTCTTTCGCCTTTTCCTCATTCAAATCATACTTATTAATGCAAACAACATATGGAACTTTAAAATGATTTGCAACATTCATAATGCGTTTCATGTCATGTATGGCTGCCATCGTAGGCTCCACAACGATGACAACCAAATTAACGCCTGTAATCGATGCAATAACAGGGCATCCGATCCCAGCTGATGAATCTATTATTATTAAATCATATCCATTCTCCTTTGCAACTTCCATTGCCTTTTGCCTCACAACAGAAACAAGTTTTCCAGAAGTTTCCTCGCCCGCTTTCAACTCAGCATGAACAATCCATCCAAATCTACTTTTCGATACATACACTTCGCCAGATTTTCTTGGCACCATCTCTATTGCATCAACAGGACAAACATATTCGCACACGCCGCATCCTTCGCATTTTTCCTCTATTATTTCTATTTCTTCCGTTATCGCATCAAATCTACATGCATTATAACATTCCATGCATTTTATGCATTTGCTTTCGTCGACGCTTGCAACATCCATTCCATAGAAGTCCTCTTTTTTGATTATCTCTGGCTTGAAAATGATTGGCAGGTTGGAGGCATCGACATCGCAATCTGCGAAGACAGCTTTTGCAAAACTGGCAAAACTTGCAGCTATGCTTGTTTTTCCAACGCCTCCTTTACCGCTTGCTATTGCTATTTGCCTCATCTTTTATCTCCTCATACAATTTTATGAATCTTTCTTTCCATTCATCCATTTTTGTGACAAATGGTATTCCTTTTGAATAATATCTTGCTATCTCCTCATCATGCGGAATTCGCATAAGCACTTTTATTCCTTCTTTCTTGCAGAATTCATCAACGCTTTCATCTCCTATCCCATCTTTATTTATGATTACTCCAAAAGGTATTTTGAACTTCCTTACAATATCTACAGCAATCTTCAAATCATGCAGGCCGAATGGAGTTGGCTCTGTAACAAGGATAACGAAATCTGAGCCATCTATTGCTTCTATCATTGGGCATGCGTTGCCTGGCGGGGCGTCGATGATTGCGTTGCCATTGGCAAATTTTTTTACTTCTTTGATTACAGGCGTCGCCATAGCTTCTCCAATGTTGAGCAATCCCTGATACAATTCTATTCCATCTTTGCTTCCATAATATATCTCTCCTATTTTTCTTGGCGTTTCCTCTATTGCATTGAATTCGCAAACCATTTTGCATAGTCCGCAGCCATGGCATAGCTCTGGAAAAAGCATTACGTCATTGGGAAGCATAGCAAGTGCATTGTAACGGCATGCTTTGGCGCATTCTCCGCATAGAGTGCATTTTTGTTTATCTATTGATGGGATCAAAACATTCGCATCTTTCACCTTCTTCAGATCCATGCCAAAAAAAATGTTAACGTTGGGCTCTTCAACATCACAATCAAGAATTCGAGCCCTTCCAATGGCGATCGCCAAATTTACAGCAACGCTTGTTTTTCCAACGCCTCCTTTACCGCTTGCAACACTTATAATCATACTCTTATCATCCTAGCTCCGCATTTTGGACAAGTAAGCTGGCTGCATGGAACTCCAGGCTCATGAGGCATTGTATAACCGCAGGCTGGACATTTGCACTCGCCGCCAGGTCCAGCACCTCTTCCACCCATTCTTCCTCTTCCTCCACCATAGCCTCTGCCTGCGCCTGCGCCGCCATAGCCTGCCCCTCTGCCCTTTCCTCTTCCTGCTCCCTGGCCGTATCCATACATATTATTCCTCTTTTAGCTCTTTGATGGCCTTTTTAACTTCGTTGACCAAATCCTCTATCCTTGCAATCTGTTCTTCCAGCATCTTTATTCTTTCCTCTATGGGTTGTTCAGGGGGCATTGCTGGCATCGCTGGCGGAGTGGTTGGAGGCGTGGCTGGCGGAGGCGGAGGCATCGTCGCCATGCCTGTTGGTTGCGCTGTTAATTCGCCTTTAAGAAATTTTTCTACAACATCTCTGACTCTTCCTTGAGCGCTGATCATCTGTATGCCGTATTGTCCCAGTATGGAAGAAACATTTGGTCCAAAGTTACCCCCTATAACAACATTTATGCCCTGACTTGCTATGAATTGTGCCACTTGTATTCCAGCTCCATGAACGGCATTGGCAAACTGATTTGGAATTACATCAACGCTTTTAATTTCATTTCCCTCTGCTTCTATAATTGTAAATGTTGGTGCCCTGGAAAAAACCATTGAAACATTATCATCCAATCCACCTACATTTGTAGCTACCAATATTCTCATTTTATCACGTTGAAATTCAAACCCCTTTTTATTTGTTTCTTTTGATTTCCTCTATCCTCTTTTTCATGGCTTCAAGTTGCTGTTCAATTATTGCGAGTTGCTGCTCCATCATGGATATCTCCTGTTCTATGCTGGGTTGATATGGCTGATAAGGGGGATAACCATATCCGTAGCCATAGCCTCTTCTCCATCCCCATCCCATGCCGAACATTTCACCACCAAGGATATCTATACCACGAATAGTATGCTGGATGATATGGATAGCCGTAATATGCGTTATAAGGTGTGTAGTATGGCGTATAGTACGGCATGAACCATCTCCAGCCTCTTGGCAATCCTGTCCACGGGCAGTAGCCCAAAGTGGCGCCAAATCCTCTTCCTCTTCCCCAACCTCT
>JAGGWA010000108.1 GCA_021157745.1 Thermoplasmata archaeon | reverse complement strand
CTATTTTTTCTGGTTTGGCAGCAATGCTTTTAACGATGCTTCCAACTGGGAAAACATATGTTTTTACTTTATATGGAAGCATTGGATAGCCAGCTATATGCAAATATGGCATTTGCTCAACTATGCTTGCATAGCCCTCGCTGTAAGAAATGTTAATGCTTATTGTTTCATTTGCTGAAATTGTCGTAGTGTTCATTACAACATTTCCAGCATTTATGAAAAATGCTGGAATAGCTATCATAACTAAAATTGCAATTAACTTATTCATGAATGGAATAAAAGAAATATTAAAAAGAGTTTTGGAAGGATAGGCTCAGAAAAGAGCATCTTGGGAGGGGATGGGATGCACTACCAGCCTATCCTTCCGACTTTATAGTAAAATTGTATATTTATTTATTTCGGATTTTTGCGTAAGGAGAGGGATTCGAAAGTTTCATAAATAATTTCTCGATAAACTTTCCATGCATGGAAAAAGTATAGCATTGGCTCTTGCCATAGTATTTATGATAATGTCACCTTCCATTTTTCTTATCGCACCATCATTGAAAAAATTGCCTGCAAATACTGATCAATTCATATACTATCATGGAAAACTCGGTATTTTCAACATGACCACGTTGCAGCTCGATTACATACCGATAACGATAACTAGGCATATAAAAGCATTGGAAAAACACGGAAATGTTCTTGTCATAAGAGAGGATATAGTTGTAAAAGATGGAAATGGAAATGAGTTGAAAGATCTTGCTTCAACAAAGATTTATGGGATTGATGAAAGAACGGCTGAGAATATACGAGGATATGGCGACCTCGACAGAATAGGGCACTGGATATTTCCGGTCGGAATAGAAAAGAAAAACTATCTCATATGGAATACAGACCTCGACGACGCTTGCAAGAAAGGATATGTGGCGCCTGAGCAGGCGGTGGCGACCGCCCGCTATATGGGCGAGGATGTGATAGAGGGTGTGAAAACATATAGGTTTTATGGGAACCAGAGCAATATTTATGTGGGTAATTTGCCCGAGTTGCCAGAAGCGAGGATATACTATAGTGGGGAGATAACAGCGTGGGCAGATGTTACGACTGGAACAATCATCGACTTGCACAAACATGTGGAAGAATTTGCAAAATTTCCAAATCTGCATAAAATACCGTCCAATTTGAATACTAGTGTTACCCTTCATGGAAATCTGAAAATGCTGAATCAGAGCAATGGTATATATGATTTTCATAACATAACTCTCGTAAATAAAATATGGGTTGAGGATGCAAATTCATGCTATTATATGATAGGAAGCAAAACGATCGCCATGGATGAAAACGGGAGAATGATAAAGGAATTCTGCTCTGCTTCCAGAGATTCTGTAAATCCATATACAATGGAGTATTTGTCTATAGAGAGTGATAAAAAAGGTTTGATGACTTTTCCAATAGGCGTTAAAAAAATAGATTATCCGATATGGGATTCCCAGCTCAATGAAGCGATCAATGCTGTATATAGTGGTAGCGAGAAAATATGCAATCAAACTTTCTACATATATTATCAGAATGTCAGCAATGCATTTATGGGGGAGCAGAGCATAGAAGGATTCAGTGACAGGAGCATAAAATTGTACTATAATGGAAGCACGAAATATGTTGTAGAGCCAAATTCTGGAACAATTGCATATCTTGAAAAGAAAGGCGTTGTTATAGGAGATTTCCCAAATATAAGGAGTATTCCTGAAAATACGAAACAGCAATTGAAAATGGAAGGAAGCCTGTGGATAATATCCCAGCCAAAAAGAAACATTGAGATGTTTAAGAATGTCAGCGTGAAAAATGTTTACTTTGATAATGGAAAGAAAGTTCTCATCATCGAAGACAATACAACAACATATAACAAAAAGAATGGAGAGGAAATAGATGAGGCAAGCAAAGTTGAATATCATGGTGTATATGCTGATACAGCAGAGGAAGCAAAAAATTATGGAGATATGGAAAGAAGCGGGCTATATACATTTCCAATAGGAGTGGAAAAAAAGGACTACATAATGTGGAATACTGAAATAAATGCTCCTTCGATTGCCAGATTTGTTAGAGAAGAAGACCATGAAGGCATACATACCTATCTTTTTGAAATAAATGAAAATCGATTGATATATGATGAGAAAATAGGAGGAATGGCAAGATATATTACAGATACAAAATACTGGGTTGAACCAAATACTGGCATAGTAATCGATATGAAAAAGGAAACGGTGGAAAAAATAAATCCGCTACAGCTTTTGATAGGTATACAGGGCTTTTTCTGGATAGACGCAATGAAATTGAATATACAATTTTCCAGAGATACAATAAATGAGGCAAAGGAAAAAGCTTTGATGCTCTCGAATCTCGTTAAATTTTCAAATAAAAAAGCAGAAATATTGAGTATAAGACTTAAAACAGATATGAAAGAGGGTATTAAAAAAGCGTTGGAGCAGAAAAACATGATAGAAAAGTTATCTGATAAAAAAGTCAAGATCGTCGATTTATACTATCAGATGGATGAAAAATCAATAAAAGATATGGCTGATAAAGCCAAAAAAGCATCTTTCATGCTCATGCTGATTCAAATAATTATTCCATTGCTCCTTATAATCATAGCAATAGCCCTCATAATATATGGCATACGCCGCTAATCATCTAAATTTTGGTCTCAGACTTAGAAGCATTGGCAATGGAAGCTTCCTGAAAGGATATCCTTCCATTTTTTCTTCGATTATTTCATTTAATCTTTCAACGCTCACTTCTTCATCATCACACTCAAATCTCCATCTCGGCCTTAACTTTCCTTCTTTTTCCTTCTCTCCATAAACGATTATTATTGGAATCCATTCTTTCTCAGCATCCATTATTTTGCGGGATATGCTTTCATCCCTGTCATCTATGTCCACTCTCGCCTTTATTTTGGCTGCGAGATTGAGACAATCATTAATATATGAATCATTTACAGGGATAAGGCGCACCTGAGTTGGCGAAAGCCAGAAAGGAAGCATCGCTTTTTTTCCTTCTTTCATTTTCTTTGCCTCATTTTCGAGCAAAGCACAAACGCATCTATCTATGCCCCCAGATATGGATGCATGCAACAGGTAAGGATATTTTCTTTTCCCATTTTCATCTATGTATGTTATATTGAAGGATTTTGGATTTTCCACATCTATCTGAACAGTTGAGAGAGCAAAAGATTTTCCAACACTATCATTCACATTTATTTCGAATTTCATCACAAAATAGAAATATCTTTTATCCCACATTTCTATAAGAACTGGCTTGCCAAATAATTTTACGAGCTCTACAGCAAAATCACGATGGCGTTCAAAGAAATCTCTCACAAATCTTATTGCAATCTCTCCATCTATACCAATTATTTCCTTCCATTTTAACGCCAAAAGAAATTGTTTCTTAAATTCCCGCAAAGCTTGTTCTTCGTCCTTGCATATTGTATGCATATCTGGCATTGTGAATGCTCTCAGCCTTTTTATGCCTGAAACTTCTCCATGCTGCTCCTTCCTGAATGATTTTGCCATTTCAAAAAGGCGTATGGGCAAATGGCGATATGAAATCGTCATGTCTTTTGCCATCAAATATTGTCCAAAGCATGCAGCAAATCTGAGGAAAAATTCACGCCCTTTATCTCCTTTAACTCTATACTGGCGAGCTGGAAACTTTGCAAGATATTTCTTCAACGATGGATGATTCACATCATACATTATCGGCGTTTCCACCTGCATCGCTCCTGCATCTATGCAAATTTCCTCTACTTTGTCTTCGAGAAGCCTCTTTATTAAATATCCCTTTGGATACCATCTCATGTTTCCATAGTCTGAGCCTTCTTCATAGTCCACAAGCTCCAAATCCTGCATAAGCTTTATGTGGGCTGGCTGCCTGTCGGCTCGCCTGCTTCCAAATGCTTCATATTCATAAAATTTTTTTAGCTCTTCATGGCCTTCAAAATCAAATTTTTCGACTTCAATGAGCTCGCCATCAGGTGTTAAAATATACCACTTCGATTTTATCTCTTTTTCCCTCTCCACAGCTTCCTCGATTTTTCTTGCCTCCCTCGATAGCTCTGCCAGAGGATGTCCCTTGCAGCTAAGCTTAAAAGCTTTATACCATCCAAATGGAGCTTTCTTGACTTCATATTTTTCTTCAAGCAATTCCTTCATTTCATTCAATATTTTCATCGCATCCTCAGGAGAAGCAAGATTTGTGGAAAGATGGGCATATGGATAAAGCATTATTTTGTTTACGTTGAGCATGGAAGCAACATCCTCTATCTCTCTTACTCCTGAGATGGCATCATCGCCTCTCTCTATGGAGAGAAAAGCAACAAGGCAATCTTCCATTCTGTCTTTCTTTAATTCAATTTCCTCAGCTTTTTTTATAGCTTTCTCCTTAACTTCATATTCAATGTAGTCAACGTGAAGGAACAATATCTTCATGAGGGAATAATACTTGGATATAATTAATTTTACTGCTTTATTACAAATCTTTCCATGTCAACTTCGGCTCTTTTGCAGCTTTAACTTCATTCACCCTCCTTACAGGCATTTTATGAGGAGCATTTTTTAACAGCTCCACATCTTCGCTGGCAATCTTTTTCATTGCATCTGCAAATTCATCGAGTGTTTCCTTGCTTGCATCTTCAGTTGGCTCTATCATAAAAGCCTCATCGACAATCAATGGAAAATATATGGTTGGAGGATGGAAGCCATAGTCCAGCAATCTTTTTGCAAAATCTATGGCGCGCAAACCTTTCTCCTTAAATTTTGAAAGCGAAACAACAAATTCATGCATCCTGCGCCCATAATATGGAACCTCGAATCCATAGCTACGTAACTTTTCCATTAGATAGTTTGAATTCAAGACAGCTCTTTCAGCAACCTTTTCAAGCATATTCCCCTTCATTCTTATATATGCATATGCCTTCACCAGAACAGCAAAATTGCCATAGAACATGCCCACCTTTCCAATGCTCTTTGGAAAATCATAGCTTAGCTTATAGCCACCATTTTCTTTAACAACACGTGGCACAGGAAGATATGGAGCAAGAAAGCTCTTCACGCCAACCGGGCCTGCGCCTGGTCCTCCGCCACCGTGGGGCGTGGCAAATGTTTTATGCAGGTTGAGATGAACAATATCGAAGCCCATTTTTGCAGGTGTTGTCTTGCCCATGATTGCATTTAAATTTGCACCATCGTAGTAAAGCAAAGCGCCAGCATCTTTCAGGATTTTTGATATTTGCAATATGTCCTTTTCAAATATGCCAAGCGTGTTGGGATTTGTGAGCATTAACGCTGCTGTGTCATCATCTACAACGCTTTTCAATGCATCTATGTCAACCATTCCATTTTTGGATGGTACTTCAATAACATTGAATCCAGCCATCTTAGCGGAAGCAGGATTGGTTCCATGTGCTGAATCAGGCACAATAACATTGCTCCTTTTTTCTCCCATATCCTCAAAATATGCTCTCGCTATCAGCATGCCCGTGAACTCTCCATGGGCGCCAGCAGCAGGCTGGAGCGAGAACGCATCCATTCCTGTTATCCTGCAAAGCACTTTTTCAAGCTTGTACATCAATTCAAGGCAACCCTGAACTGTGCTTTCATCCTGTAAGGGGCTAACCATTTTAATTTCATCCATTCTTGCTACCCTTTCAAGCAACTTTGGATTGTATTTCATTGTGCATGAGCCAAGAGGATAAAAGCCATTG
>JAGGWA010000134.1 GCA_021157745.1 Thermoplasmata archaeon | reverse complement strand
GGCAAGGATGAATTTTCAAAAGCAGTGTATGCGCTTCACATAGGTGATATGGCAAGTGTGTATAAAGCCATGAAAGATGGGGTGGAAGCGGAGCCAGTAAATCTAATAGCCAAGCTTAAGGAAGAGCTGAATCAGCACTCAAGATCCTCATCATAGAGCAAGCTCTCAGCAAGGGTTCGCTCATCACCAGTTTTAAAAGCCTCTCTCCTATATATGGTTTATGTCTAAATAAAATTGTTCTTGCCATGCAATTTTGTTCATCGTGTGCAATATATATTGTTTTGCGTATATATGTCTGAAAATGAAGAAAGTGCTCGCATTTGAGGAATTGGATTTCATGAAGCAAAATTTATCATCAGTTGAAAATGGAGAGGGCATTTTCATCTTGGATAGCTTTGGAAATGTGATATTTGCAAACAGGAAAGCTCGTGAAATACAGTCTTACTTCTGGAGAGAAAAGATAAAGAGGGGCCTTGAGAAGAAAAAAATAACAATAAGCAGAGGAAAAAAGAAAATCACCATATACCCCATCCTTGAAGGAAGCGAAATCAAATTCTTTTTTGGAATCATAAGAAATGAGGAAGAAATAGAAAAGATGGAAAGAAAAATAAAAAATCTGCAAAGAAATTTCGAATCTTTCAAAGAGAATATGTCACATTACTTCTTCAATCCAATAATAATAGCAAAAGGATATCTCGACCTGCTCATGGAAGGAAATTTAAGTGAAAAAGAAAGAAAGAATGTTGGAAAGGTAAAAGAGGCAGTTGAAAGAATAGAAAAGGTTGTCAGAAATATTGTTTTTGAAGGGAAGATAGAGGAATGATTATTTTTGTTTGTTGTGCCCCAACTTAAAGCCCTTTCTCTTTTCATTGTTCTGTGAGAACAATTTTGTTCATCGTGTGCAATATATAGTTTAAGCAATATTATAAATATCATACAACAATATTGCTTCATGGACAGGCTATCAAAAATAATTGGAGAGGTGGAGGAGAATTTAAAGTTTATAGCAACATCTGGGGTGAGAATGAGAATGTTAAGCAGCTTACTTGAAAGGCCGAAAACATCTACAGAACTCAAAGATGAGTTTAAAATAGGGGCATCTACAATAATTCATGCTGCGAGAGACTTGGAAAGAGAAGGTTATATAAAGGAAGAAATAGACGGCTATCATTTGACCACGATAGGCAAAATAGCCATACTCAAGCTCATAGAAATGGCGAAAACACTGTATATTCTTAAAAGAGAGAAAGATTTCTGGCTCACCCATAAAATAGATGATATACCAGAAGAATTCATAAGAGAGATATACAAATTGTATGATGGCGAGGTTTTGAAATCTAGCATAAGAAATGTTTTCAAAACCCTGTCTGTTTACATGGAATTAACACAAAAAGCCAAGGTGTTTTATGGCGTCTCTCCAATATTTGTGGATGCCTTTGTTCCATTAATTAAAAAATTAATAAAGAGGAGAACTGAAACGAATCTTGTTTTGACAGAGGAAGTATTCGATGAACTCAAAAGAATAGATAAAGAAGGATTGAAAGAAGTGCTAAATAGCGGAAAGCTTTCGATATGGGTAATAAAGGAGACGCCAAAAATTGCCTTCACCGTAACAGATTCAATTCTCTCAATAGGCCTGTTTGATGAAAGCGACATGTATGATCCAACTTATGATTTGATAACTAAAAATAAGGAGGCGATAGAGTGGGGTAGAAAGTTATTTGAATACTACAAAAGTAGGGCAAGAAAGGTCTCTTCAGAGGATATTTGATGTTTATCTCTTCCTTTCCCCTTTCATATCACCCATCAATGTTGGATTAAGCGCAGTTGCGGTTCTTTATACTTCTTTTTCATTGTTTGAATTGCCCCACAATATTTTGATGTTTTTGGCGGGTTTTTTTCTTACCTTTGCGGTATATTTGCTAAATGTTGTCACCGACTTTGAGGAAGATTCAATAAATAAACCGGAAATACTGATATTGCGTGATAAAAAGAATATCATTATTTTCATTTCTCTTGCTTCATACATGCTTGCCATATCAATTGGACTTTGCTTGAATTTTGAAACCATAATTGTTATGTTCATTCCTTTTTTAATTGGATTTGTGTATAGTGTGAAGATAAGGGGATTCAGAATCAAAAATCTGTTTTTTGCAAAAAATGTTTCCATATCTCTTTCATGGGCGATGGAAGCTTCACTGATGCCATTCATTTTTAAAAGAAATTTATTCTTGCTTCTCTCTGTTTTTTGTTTTGTATTCATAAAAGGAATGATAAACACCATTTTATTTGACCTAAGAGATGTTGAGGGCGATGCCTTATCTGGTGTGATTACGGTGCCTGTTAAAATGGGAAGAAGAAACACCTTTTTTCTACTGATTTTTCTAAATTCACTGCTTTTTTTATGGCTCCTCCTATTCTATAAATTTCTTATCCCGCATTTAATTTTCATTCTGATATGCATTTTTTATGGATACGCCTACATAATTTACTTCTGCAAATCAAGAAAGAGGCATAATAGGCTGTATAGCATTATTGTTGATGATGAATGGTTATTGTGGATGCTTCTTGTTAATTTCTTCTAATATTTTCTCAAAAAATTTCTCTCCTTCTCCTTTTGGAAGCACAACCCCCATAACTTCCTTTTTTCCACCTGCAAAATATTTTTTCTTTGCCATCTCTATGAGCCATCTGACATCCATTTCCATGCTTCTCAAATAAATCTCATCTCTATCCTTCTTTTCATTCAAAACAAGAGCTGTTCCTCCGTTTTCCCAGACAATTTTTCTGGTAACTGCAGATATTATGTTATAATCTGTTTTCATTTTAAGGATTCTCACTCCATCAATTTTTTCAGCCTTTCCAGCCCATTTCTCTATCTCTTTTCCTATGAGCTCAACATTTCTGTTAAGTTTTTCATTTCCGAGAATTTCTTCAATCCCATTCAAAACAAGTTTTACATTTTCAGTAACTTCCTTTCTATCATTTATTTTATAGCTCGAATCAATCAATTCTACGGCTTTCTGCAGATCATTGAACTTTATTCCATCATTCTCAAGTTTTTTTATCAATTCATATTCTTTCAGTTGCTTCGTTTTTGGGCCATTATCTCCTATGATTCCGAGAGCAACAATGTAATCAAAAGGGAGATTAAACCTCTCCATTATAACGAGTGTTGCTGAAGGATATGACTTTCCCTCCAAAAATGGATTACAATGCTCCTGGGCACATTCCACTTTTTTGGCAAGATGATGGTCATATATCCATATTTTTGCGAATTCGCATAATTTGCTCGCATCTGGCAAATTCATATCAACAATCTTTATTTCATCATATTTTCTCAATTCTTTCATGTCATCCGAGTCGATAAAATAGTTGCCTATTTTCGGAGTGAAATTTTCATCTCTTTCCATCCTAATCATGAGGGCTGCCGAAGCAATGCCATCGCTGTCCCAATGATGCAGAATCATGCTTCCACAAACGGATTTTCCGCTTTCAATATAACGTCTGCCACCTCTGGGCGCATCATCATCTCAGGCGGGCGGCGCCCCTGCAAAAGCATTTCCCTTATTTTGGTTCCTGAAAAGTTTATTCTATCTTCCTTCCCATGGGGGCATATTTTTTCGTTTACAACGCTTCCACATTTCTTGCAGTAGAAGAAAGATTTGAAGAAGAGGGGCGTTATGCCGAGGTCAGGATATTCATAAAATATCTCCTGAGCTTCATATGGTCCATAGAAGTTTCCGACACCTGCGTGATCCCTTCCAACTATGAAATGAGTGCATCCATAATTTTTTCGTATTATTGCATGGAATATCGCTTCCCTTGGCCCTGCATACCTCATCTCCGTTTCGAGAATTGCAATTGTTGCCGCATCCTTTGGATAATAATTTTTGAACAATGTCTCATATGTTGCTATTATAATTTCGTCCTTAAAATCCCCTTTTTTCTTTTTTCCTATAAGAGGGTTGATGAACAAGCCATCAACAAATGTAAGTGCTGTTTTCTGAACATATTCATGACCAATATGAGGAGCATTTCTTGTCTGGAAGCCAACAATCGTTTTCCATCCCCTTGTTTTAAACAAAATTCTTGTTTCCTTGGGCCATAGCTTGTAATTTGGGAAGTTTGTTGGTACATCATTCAGCAAATTTATTTTCCCGCCAATCAAAAAATTCTTCTTTTTGAAAAGCTGAGCCACTCCAGGATGTTCCATACTTTCTGTTTTATATACTTTCATGGCATACTCTTTTTTATCATAGGGAAAAATTTCCTCAACTTTCATTGTTGCAATTGGCTTGTCATTATAGAATAAGGCTATATCATCTCCTTCGAGTATTTTGTCTATCTCCTCTTTATCAACATCCATAACAACGGGTATCGTCCATGGCAAATCATTGGAAAGGCGACCATGCATCAAAACATTTTCAAAATCTTCCCTTACCATATATCCTTCCAATGGAGAGAAAACCCCATGGGCAATGTTTGCTAGGTCTCGAGCTTCATCTATGCTTATGTTCTTCCTGAGCATTTCTTTTGCTTCCTCGAGCCTATCCTTTTTCTCTATCCTCTCCACAAGCTTTCCGCCATGCGGCTTTGCTGCCATTTTAATCAAGATAACCTAAAGCACGAAGCCTTTCCTTTATTCTTTCCTCGTCTTCTTTTGTAAATGGCTCTTCCTCCTCTTCCTCCTCTGCAATCAACTCTCTTAAAACATATGTTACATAGCTTGAAACGCTTGTAAAGCCTGTTCCCTTTATTCTTTCCTCAATTTTTTTAAACAACGGCGTGGGTATCGAAACCGTTGTAAATTTCTTTTCCTCTCCCATATTTTCACCTCTAATTAAATATTATTAAGGAAAAGGAGTATATAAAATTGATGATGCCGGAGTGTAAATTCATTTGAAAACGAAATAAGCATGCATATCAAAATTTATATATTCCTTTTGTTTTCGTTTTGAGATGAAAGGAATGTATCACTAT
>JAGGWA010000046.1 GCA_021157745.1 Thermoplasmata archaeon | reverse complement strand
TATACTACGAGCTCTCTTTCGAGGCGAGAATGCATGTGATCCACGCTTTGGTTTGCTATGCTGAGCCATTTTTGCACCCTAATATCCGAGCACATATATAAAACCAACGTTTAAAAAATTTTGGATGACTTGCGAAAAATTTTCACAATATTTTTGTATTGATAAAAAATCACAATTGTGGTATTGGAGCTTATATTTTACACATTATTCCCTCTGCTCCTTATGCTATTCATATCCATATTCTTCGCTTTTTATTTTCCTTCATTCATTGAAATAGGCATGGGGAGAAGAGAGCTTGGTTTACTCTTTATTGGTCCTCTCCTTACAGCCTTTATAAATATGCCCATTTTCATGTACAGAAATTACTTCCTCGCCATAAACATTGGCGGCGCCCTCATCCCATTAATAATGTCCTTTTATTTAATAAAGGAAAATGAGCTGGGCTTTCAAAAAATTCTGGTTGGAATTTCAATTGTTGCAGTAGCAACATACATGGTAACAAAAGTTACAAATGAAGGAGTGATTTCATATTTTCCATTCTATTTGTTCCCATCCATCCTCGCTTTCCTCATTTCCCTCCTATTCCATTTTCCATATCCCAAGACCTGCGCCTATTCTTATTCTACAGCAACACTCGGCGTAATAATAGGCGGTGATTTCGGCCATTTGCCCGAAATATTCACCCATCCGTTCATGGGCTCGATGGGCGGCGCCGGCATGTATGACATGGTATACATTGCTGGCCTGCTATCTTTTTTCCTTTCGTTCATTTTCATAAAGAAAAAGAAGGGAAACAAGAAGGACAGATACCTGAAAGAGCTGGAAAGATATCTTCTGATTTTGAATGATGAAAGTTTATGGAAGCACTACAGCATGCTGAGGAATTTGAATGGATGGAGATTCAGGAAGGAAGCAAAAAAGTTATGGAGGAAAATAGGATACATGCTATCAGATTGTTTTGCTAACGAGCTGGAGAGAATAGCCTCTTTTTTAATTGATGTCGCCATAATAGCATCTTTTTCCTTCATAGCGAGCATTTTCAGAATATTTTATTTCTTCCATTCCTTCATTGCCTCCTTCTTCGTTTCCTTTAACCTATTGCTTCTATTTTATTTCTTCATTTTGGAGTTTCTGTTCAATGCAACGATTGGCAAGGCATTTTTTGGCATAGAAGTGAGGAAGGAAAATTTTCAAAAAGCAGATTTTATCGATGCATTCACAAGAAATATATTGCGCTTCTTGGACATGCTCGCCTTCTTTTATATCATAAGCATTGTTATGATCGCAGCTACACCGAAAAAGCAAAGAATAGGTGATATCATTACTGGAACAATCGTGGTGAGGGAAAAATGTTTGAGATAATATGGCAATCGATATGGTGGATTCTGCCTGCATATATAGCGAACGGCTCTGCAGTCCTGCTTGGCGGAGGAACACCGATAGACTTCAATAAAAAATGGCGTGGAAAACCAATTTTTGGAAAGGGCAAAACATGGCGTGGTTTCATTGGCGGCGGCTTAGCTGGCGTGATTGCTGGCATTATAATGAATGAATTTATTGCCTTTGATGGGAAATATGGCATTGTTATAATAGCATCGCTTTCATTTGGTGCGCTGCTCGGCGACCTATTCAAAAGCTTTATAAAAAGGAGGATTGGAAAAGAAAGGGGGGAGAAATGGATCATAGCTGACCAGCTTGATTTTTTGGTTGGGGCCTTTCTTTTATGTTATGCTGTAAGCTATGCTCTCCAGCCATACATGAATGAAAATTGGTTTACAACGCATTTCACAATATGGCATATTTTATTTCTTCTCATATTCACACCATTTTTACATTTAGCAACAAATATATTGGCTTACCTGTTTAAGTATAAGGAAGTTCCGTGGTAAATATGGATGAAATGTGTGAGATATGTGGTGTAAGAAAGGCAAAATATGAATGTATCAGATGCGGGAGAAAAGTTTGTGCTGATGATTTCTGGGTCATGCTTGGATTATGCAAGCTGTGTGTGCCAGAATCACAATACAAGGAATGGAAGAAAAAGATGATGAAATGATTTTTAAATATTTCAACCATTTTTTCTTATGAATAAAAAATTTTATTGTGTAAAGACTTCAGATGGTTGGGAATTGCCTTTAAAAAGATATAAGCCTCGCCGCTCTGCAGCAAGCGTCATACTCTGTCATGGTCTGGCAGCCAATAAAAACAGTGTTGATTTTGGAAATGAAGGAACAAAAAAGTGGGAAAAATATAGTCTCGCCGCCTTTTTATACAAGCAGAATAAAATAAAGTTTGATGTATGGGTTGTTGAGCTTAGAGGGAGAAATTCATGGAAGAAATGTAAAATTTATGATCCAAAAAGAAATCCATTGAAATACAGATGGTGCATCGATGATTATATAAACAAGGATATGCCTGCAATAATTTCATTCATTAAAAAGATGAGTCGTGGAAAAATTTTCTGGATTGGAAAGAGTATGGGAGGAATGATTGCCTATGGCTACGAAGAAAAGCACAGCGATTTAGATGGCGTGGTCACGATAGCCTCTCCAGTTTCTTTTGAAAAAGAGCAATTATGGAAGCGTATACTTGCTGCCATCTCGCCTCGAAGATTTGCAGCCCCAATAAACATAGTCAGAATGTTGAAAGAAATTGGTTTAATCAATGAACTGAAAAAGAGGATTGCCCAGGAATCGAACATAAAGGAAAGCATATTGAATGAATATATAGAAAAAGGGCTGAATAATACAATATCCTCTCTCGTCTTAGAACAATTTGGCATGTTTTACCGCCACCACGACTTCATGGAATATCCCCGCTACCCCTGGCTTTATGACCTGGCAGCGAGATTCCCTTTTCTTAAACCATCTATATATAGCTACAAAGAAAACCTGCATCTTTTCAAAGCTCCGCTCCTTGCCATTGCGGGCGGCGGCGACCTAACTGCGCCCCCTGAGGATGTGAAATATGCATTGTCGCATGTTGGAAGCAAGGATATAGCATATCATGAGTTTTCGAAGGAAAATGGATACAGCGCTGATTATGGCCATCTTGATTTAAATCTCGGTGTGAAGGCGAGAGAAGAGGTTTATCCTGTAATATATGAATGGCTCAGGGAGAGAGCATGATTGGCATCGATTTTCCTGAAGAGATAAAAAAAGAAATGGAGAAGAAAGGGGGATGGGAAAGGATAAAGAAGGATGTGCTCAAAAAAGACATGAAAAGGGCAGAGGAAGCAATAAAAGCGATTGCTAACAAGAGACGGCTCCGTATCCTATATGCTCTTTCAAAACAAAAAATGTGTGTGTGCATGCTCGTCGATTTAATGGGCTGCTCCTATTCAAAATGCTCTTATCATATATCAAAATTAAAAGAAGCTGGTTTGATAAAAGCAAGCAAAATTGGAAACTTCATCATTTATTCTCTGACGTCTCTTGGAAAAAGAATAATAAAAGATTTTGAAAAAATTTAAGAGGAAATAAAGGTGAGGATAGATGAAGTCACTGGCATTGATTGTTGCCATTCTTTTTGTTCTTTCCTCAGCTCATGGATACGAAAGCCCTTCTCAAAAGAAATGGACTTTAATGTTTTACATGGCTACAGACAATAAAATGTACGAGCATGCGAAACAGTATTTGAATAATTTAACAAAAGTAGGAAGCAAGGAGATTAACATAATTGCATTAATAGATGGATATGAAAATAGCGATACTCGCTTATATCAGATTTCCGATAAGCTTGTAAGACTTTCATGGGAAAATGAATCGAACACAGGAGATGCAAAAACACTTGAAAAATTCTGTAAGTTTGCCATATCAAATTATCCAGCGGAACATTATGCTCTGCTCATCATATCCGTTGGACCGGGATGGCAGGGAATCTGCCCAGATTACAGAAACGGATATATAAATTTCCCTTTGATTTCGATACCATCTCTGGCAAGGGTATTAAAAAATGTAAGCAAGATAGAAGTTGTCAGCCTCGTAGCCTGCTTGCAGGGAATGATAGAGGTTGCATATGAAATTTCTTGCTATGCTGACTATATGGTGGCAATGGAAAGCGATAACGCTTTTTTGGATATATGGCCAAGTATCGAAGCTTTAAAGAACATAGAAAATGGAGAAGATTTTGCAAAAGCAATAGCAAGAAGCTATCAACCAAAAATTTATCATCCAACATATAACCCAATTGCCAAATTTTTCGATAGACTACCATTTAAAAAATTGAATATTGTCACCATCGATACAGCCCTTTTTGCAGTTAACCTAAGCAGAATCAAGCCAATTGTGGAGAGCATTGATAAGCTATCAAAACTCATGATGAATGAAAGCGAGTGGAAAAAGGCAAGAATGAAAGCAAATGAGTATGGAAAATGGAGTCCAAAGTACAAAATATTTTATCCAATATATGATTACCTCTCGCTGGAAATATATGCCTATGATTGCAATGTTGATTTATACGATTTCGTTTCAAAGCTTGAAAATTATACGAGGGATGAAAATATCAAAAATGAATGCCGTTCAATAATGAATGAAATAGAAGAAGCTGTTATAGAAGAAAATAAAATTGAAGGAAGCAATTCCCATGGATTGAGCATATATTTCCCAAAGGAAGCAAGATTGTACAATCAATTCATATTGTATGGAAAAATACCGTACCCATATGAAGAGCTGAAATTTGCTTCCGATACGAACTGGGACGAATTTTTAAAGACGGTTCTTAGATATGGTTCCTAAAGTTTAAATGAATATAGAGCCTAAATTTTTATATATTCCAAAGTATTTCAAAAAAAGTTGAAATGGTGAGAAAATGAAATTCCTTAAAGACATCGATTGCAAATGCAAGATTGTGAAAAATTTCACGCCAGCGTGGTTTGCAAGTGTTATGGGAACGGGCATAGTTGCATTAACATGCAATTTCTATTCAAAATACATAGCCATTTTGAAGGATATTTCCATCTTTATATTCTATTTCAACATGATTTTATTCTTTTCTTTGATTATTCCATGGGTTCTAAGATGGATTTTCTTCAGAGAGGATGCAATAGCAAATTTAAAGCATCCAATACTGTCTAATTTCTATGCAACGATAGCCATAGCAATGCTTGTTATATCCGCCAATCTCCTTGTAATAGGACATGATATTTTTCTTGCAAAATTATTCTGGATACTTGGCTCTCTCTTAACGATTTTATTCAGCATTTTGACTCCATATATTGTATTCACTGGAAGCCATGTAAAAATCAGCCATATTAATCCGGCATGGTTCATACCGCCTGTGGGCCTCATTGTAATACCTATTGCAGGCAGCTTCTTCATTCAAAGTATGAAGGAGATTGCAATTGTGATAAACTATTTTGGATGGGGAGCAGGCTTTTTCATATATCTTGCCCTGCTGGCGATATGCATGTACAGATTTATTCTTTATACTCCGCTTCCAAGCACACTGGCACCAACAATATGGATAAATCTTGGCCCGATAGGAGCAGGAAGCATTGCTCTCATCAATTTAATAAAGGCAACTCCCTTCATAAGCATTAGAGAACCATTTTTTGTATTTGCTCTCCTTTTCTGGGGCTTCGGCATATGGTGGGTGATGATGGCAATATTGCTTACAATTCATTACATTAAAAAGATTAGCCTGCCTTATGCCATGTCATGGTGGGCATTTACATTTCCTCTCGGTGCGTATTCGGCAGCAAGCCACAAAATAGCCATGCTGTTTAATATCCCCATCATAGACCACATCGGATTTTGCTTATTTTTGCTTCTACTCTTTCTATGGTCGCATACTCTTATTAAAACATTCGTGCATGCATATTATGGAACCCTCTTCAAAGATTGACCAAAAATTAAAAAAGAATGCACGCATTCAAAACAATGCATGCATTGGATGAGGGTGAGGCAAAAAAATTGTTGGCATCATATGGCATCCCAACCACAAATTTTGTTGTCATCGAAAATGAAGATGAGCTTTCGTCTCTCAAGCTAAACTATCCTCTCGTAATGAAAGTTTGCTCTTCCCGCATAATTCATAAAACAGATGTCGGAGGCGTCGTTTTGAACATAATCAACGAGAAGCAACTAAGAAAGAATTTTTTGGAGATGAGAAGGAAATTCGAGGGCGAGAAAATTTTGATTGAAGAGATGGAGGAAAATGGCGTTGAAATGATAGTTGGCTCAATAAAAGATGGATTCTTTGGTAGAGTCATTATGGTTGGAATGGGTGGCATATATACCGAGCTATACAGGGATGTTTCTTTCAGAAAAATTCCTATATCAAAAAAAGATGCTGAAAACATGTTAAAGGAGCTGAAAGCATACAAAATTTTTGAGGGTTTTCGAAACATGAAAGCAGATAAGGAAGCAATGATGGATTTGATTTTAAAAATATCTGATTTTGTTGTTAAGGAGAGGGTTCATCAAATGGATTTGAATCCTGTTTTTGTTTATGAACACGGTTTAAAAGTTATAGATGCAAAGGTGGTGATTGAATGATTTTGCTTGAAGAAAATAAAAAGGCAATATTATTGGGTAATGAGGCAATAGCAAGAGGAGCCATAGAAGCAGGCTTGGATTTCGCCACAACATATCCAGGCACGCCAGCTTCTGAAATAGCAGACACGCTTTCCATAATTGCAAGAGAAATGAAAAAGGCTGGAAAGGAGCCACCATTCTATTTTGAATATTCCGTAAATGAAAAAGTTGCCCTGGAGATGGCTGCCGCTGCCGCCATATCTGGCTTGCGAGCCTTAACGAGTATGAAGCATGTTGGTATGAATGTTGCAAGCGATGCTTTGATGACATATGCCTACGTTGGATGCAAGGGAGGACACGTTATTGTCACTGGCGATGATCCAAGCTGCCATAGTAGCCAGAATGAGCAGGACAACAGGCAATATGCAAAATTTGCTTCTCTGCCAATGTTAGAGCCGAGCAGTCCAGCAGAGGCGAAGGAAATGACAATGGAAGCTTTCGAATTGTCCGAAAAGCTTAGCCTTCCTGTAATATTGCGTGAGACAACGAGAGTTGCTCACACTCGCGGCGTTGTAGAGCTTGGAAAAATAGATTGGTCTCGCCATAAAGGAAATTTTGAGCGTGGCGATTTTGTAACAGTGCCAGAGGTGGCAAGAAAATTGCATCCTGTATTGCTTAAAAAAATGGAAAAAGCAAAAGAAATGGCGGAGAAGAGCAGATTTAACTTCATCGAAGGAGAAGGAAACGTTGGAATAATAACATCGGGCGTAGCATACAATTATGTTAGGGAAGCAATAGATGATTTGAATGGCAAAGCAAGAATACTAAAGCTTGGTTTCACAAATCCGTTGCCTGAGAAAATGATTACAGATTTTCTAAAAGGAGTTGATAACGTGTTGATTGTTGAAGAGCTTGAGCCATATCTGGAAGAGCAAATCAAAAAAATTGCTTATGAAAACGACATTGATGTAAAAATATATGGAAAAGGATACGGAAAATTCAGCAGAATATATGAATATACCCCTGCCATAGTATATCCAACGATAGCAAAATTTTTGGGAATGAATTA
>JAGGWA010000016.1 GCA_021157745.1 Thermoplasmata archaeon | reverse complement strand
GAATGGCTGAATTGCTTAGAAAAGAGGAGCCAGAGAAATGCCTTATTTTTACAAACACAAGAGTGAAAACAGATATTGTGGCAAAAAAGCTATCTTTAGCTGGCTTTAAAGCAGCTTCCATTCATGGAGGATTGAGTCAAGCAAGGAGAGATGCAATAATGAACTCTTTTAGAAAAGGGAAAACGAAGATTCTCGTTGCAACAGATGTTGCTTCTCGTGGCATTGATGTGAAAAACATAAGTCATGTGCTCAACTATGATGTTCCAAAAAATACTGAAGATTACATCCATAGGATAGGGCGGACTGCCCGCGCCGGCAGCGCCGGCAAGGCGATAACAATGCTTGCCAGACATGACCATGCTGCCCTTAGAAGGATAATAAGGAGATATGGCATCGAGATTCAAAAATGGCATGCAAAATAAAATAAAGGATGTAATATTCTAACAATATGCTCGACAACATACAAAAAATAGATCTTAGAGAGCTATCCAGTTTGTATGACGAGGAGAGTAGAGATGTTTTCATAAGTCTTTATTTGAATGTTGAAAATCTTGATAAAAAATTTATAGAAGAGCGAGCCAATGCCTGCAAATCGGTTTTGAAAGATGGTTTGACAAGAGAAAATTTTGAAAAAACAATGGATTGGATAAACGATTATATTAAGGAAGGGATGGAAGAGGGTCAAAAAGGACTTATCATATTTGCCTCCTATCTCAAAAATTTCTTCACAGATTATAAGCTTGGCATTCCGCTAAAAAATATGCTCGTTGTGGATTCCTCGCCTTACATAAAGCCTGTTGCAGAATTGCTTGATTTATATGATGAGTATGGGCTTGTTATGATAAACAGCAACAAGGCAAGAATATATACTGTATCTGGAGGGAAAATAGGCTATGAAAAGAGGATTGCTGAACATGTTATGAATAGGCATAAAAAAGGAGGGTGGTCTCAGGCAAGATTTCAGAGAATAAGGAAAGGAGAGATAAAGCATTTTTTGAAAAAAGTGGCTGAAGATGTGGAAAAGCTTGATGCAAGATACATCATTTTAGCTGGACCGGGAGAAGCAAAAAAATGGTTGATGGATTATCTTCCAAAAAATGTTGGCGAGAGAGTGATATCTTTTATAGATGCAAAATTTGGAGAAGATGTTGTTGCCTCCTCAGAAAAAGCAATGGAAGATGGGAGGAGTGTTGAAAGAAAGGAACTGGTTCAAAATTTGGTAAATGAAATATTGAAAAATGGGCTCGCTGTGCATGGTGTAAGAGAAACAATTGAAGCAATGAGAAATGGCCAGGTTGAGATGCTGCTCATTAAAAAAGGATTTTCCATAAAGGGATGGAAATGCGAGAAATGCCAGATTTTTGATGTTGGAAGTATTGAAAAATGTCCTTATTGTGGAGGCGAGACAACAGGCGTTGATGTGATAGAAGAGCTGATTGAGCTTGCTGAAAGAATGGATGCAGGCATAGAGTTCATAGATGATGACATTCTTTCCAAGCTCGGAGGAGTTGCAGGCTTTTTAAGATATAAGACATCACAATAAATTTTTAATTTCTTTTTGTATTTCGAAATCATGAAAATAAAATGGCTAGGCCATTCCTGCTTTATAATAGAAGGAAATGATAGAATAATAGTTGATCCCTACATAAATGGCAATCCAGCGTGTCCAGAAAAGGTTGAGAATATTGAAGTGGATATAGTAGCCATTACCCATGCCCATGGAGATCATTTTGGCGATGCCATTGAAATTGCAAAAAACAATGAAGCGAAGATTGTGGCAATATATGAAATTGTTGAATATGCATCTCAGCACGGAATTGAAGGCGAAGCAATAAACATGGGTGGCGGAGTGAAAGTTGGAAAAGGAACGGAGATAACAATGGTTCCAGCATTCCATTCATCTGGTTTCACAATGGCAAACTTCAAATTTGGCGGGGCGATGCCGGCTGGACTGATAATAAAATCAGGGAAAACAGTTTATCATGCAGGAGATACAAGCATTTTTTCAGATATGAAACTCATAGGCGAGCTATATAAACCGGATGTTGCCCTTCTCCCGATCGGCGGACGCTACACCATGGATGCCCGCCAGGCGGCGCTGGCGGCAGAGTGGATAAAGGCAGAGGTGACAATACCAATGCATTACAATACATGGGATGCCATAAAGCAGGATCCTGAGGAATTCAAAAGAATGGCGGAGGAGCGAGGGGCAAAAGTTGTCATTCTAAAGCCCGGCGAAGAGATAGAAATTTAGATATGGCATCGATGCAATCTTTTTCCACCTCTTCTATGCTTCTGCTCGCATCTATGATAACGATTCTTTTTTCTTTTTTGGCCAGCTCCATATAATTTTCCTGAACTTTTTCAAGGAAACTTTTCTTTTCATAAATGATTTTTTTTCTATTCGCTATTCTTTCCAGAGCTTCTTCAACAGGAAGGATGAAAAGGAGGGTCAAATCTGGCTTCAAAATGAATGGTTTCTGGACTTCTTCAATCCATTTTTCAGGATTTTCTACAATGCCTTTCAATGCCTCTTTTTGATATGCATACGTTGAGTCGAGATAGCGATCGCATAAAACGATTTTGCCTTCATTGATCCAATTTTTTATTTTTGAAATATGCTCGTTTCTATCTGCCATAAAGAGTAATGCAACAGTTATCGCATCTTTACCCTCTTCTATTGCTTTTTTAACACTTTCTCCAATCCATGAGTTTGTTGGCTCATATGTTAAAACAGAATTTTCAATTTTTTTTACGATTCTACTAGCTATGGTTGTCTTTCCTGAACCATCTATTCCTTCAAATGTAATAAAGTAGCCACTCATCCATGAAATACATGTCCAACTTTATAACTCTTTATAATTCCTCACCACATAATACAATCTTTGAGCTATTGTAATGGCTGCGAGAATGGAAATTATCAACAGCCCATAAAAGAGTTGATGCATGAGAAATGCAATTATGAAGACAATGAGGCGGTACGCTCTTTTACCAACTCCAATTTTTTTCAATTCTTTATGCCAAGCTGCGGTATAGCTGACCATATATGAAAGAATGAGTGTTACAAAAGAGAGAGGCATTAAATTTCCGTATGCCATCGCAATGCAGAGATAAAGAATGCCTTCAATGATTCGATCTGTGAAAGCATCGTAAAAGGCTCCAAATTTTGTTTTAGCATTCTCATTTTCAGCCACAGCCCCATCTAAGGCATCGAGAAAAGCAACAACCATGAACAAAGAAATGAATAACTCATCTTCATGATTTAGTAAAAAATAGGAGGCTGGAATCATAAAAATTAAGGAGGCAGAGGTAACAACATTCGGCCTTATGCCATGTCTTATAAGGAAAGCAGTAAATGGCTTAATGCTTTTATGGAACCTCCCCCTAACATCGTTCAAATCCATGATAGAATATCCATTTCAAATAAAAAGTTATTTAGCAATTCTGTATTCATTTCATGGAAATTGGAGAGAAAACATATATTGCAAAAAGCGCTAGGATAATAGGGAATGTGAAAATTGGCAAGGAATGCAGCGTCTGGGAGAATGCTGTTATAAGAGCTGATTTAAACAAAGTAGAGATTGGCGATGGAAGCAATGTTCAAGATTGCTGTGTTTTACATGTCTCGCCGGAGCACGGAATAAAAATAGGAAAAAATGTTTCCATTGGACATGGAGCAATAGTTCATGGCGCCACCATAGAAGATGACTGCATAATTGGAATAAATTCAACTGTCCTGGATGGATGCCGTATTGGTAAAGGTAGTGTTATAGCTGCAAATGCAATTGTGCCTCCAGAAACGAAAATACCACCAAATAGCCTTGTGGCAGGAGTTCCAGCAAAAGTGATAAAGCAGGGAGAAGAATTTGCTGAAATGGCACAAAAAAATGCGGAGATCTATAGAAACCTTGCAAAGAGATATTTGAATAAGGAATTCTAACCACCCACCCCCCTTCATTTCCACTGGAAAGTTTATATGCAACGATGCTATAAAATTGTGCGTGGAATTGTAATTTCAAAAAATGATGCAAAGGAAATCATGGCCTTAGCAAATTCTCTTGGGTATGAAATAGTTAAAGTGTTCTCTCAAAAGAAAAATGAAACAGCATACTATGTTGGTAAAGGAAAGCTTCAAGAAGTGAAGGAATTTATTGAAAATAACGAGATAGAGATAGTCTTTGTTGATGATGAATTAAAACCTTCCCAATGGTATAATCTTGAGGATTTTTTGGAGATAAAAGTATATGATAGAATACGTCTGATATTGGAGGTTTTTGCAGATAGAGCTAACAGAAAGGAAGCTAAGCTTCAGGTAAAGCTTGCAAAATTGAGATATGAAAAACCTTTTGTGCGAGAATTGATACATCGATTAAAAGAGAAAGAGCGACCTGGATTTCTGGCGGGCGGCGAGTATATGGTTGCTGACTATTATGAAATGATAAAAAGGCAGATGAAAAGAATTAAAGAAGAGCTTAAAAAGATAGAGAAGGAGAGAGAGATAAGGAGAAAAGATAGAAAAGAAAGAGGTTTCTATTTAGTATCGATAGCAGGATATACAAACGCCGGCAAAAGCAGCTTACTCAAATTGCTGACTGGAGAGAATGTTCTGGTGGAAGAAAGGCTTTTCTCAACGCTTTCCACTACGACAAGCAAAATGAAAAATTTCAGGAAATATAAACCTGTTTTACTTACAGACACAGTGGGCTTTATAAAGAATCTTCCCCACTGGCTAATAGATGCATTTCATTCTACTTTGGAAGAGATTGAGCTCTCTGATGTTGTCATTCTTTTGATAGATGCAAGTGATGAAATGGAGGAGCTAAAAGAGAAAACTTTAACATCTATAAGAGAGTTAAGGAGAATGGAAAAGCATCCTGAATTAATAGTTGCATTGAATAAGATAGATCTTCTAAATGAAGACGAGATGAGGAAGAGAAAAAGATTGGTAGAAGAATTAACTGGAAAACAATGCATCCCAATTTCAATAAAGAATAGAACAAATATAGATAAGCTCATCCAAAAGATTTATGAGAAATTGCCTTCTGAAATAGAAATGGAGATACACATTCCAAATGAAGAATATGAGCTTATTGAATGGATATATGAAAAAGCTGAGGTTGAGGAAATGGAATCCGGGGAAGAAATAAAAATGAGGATAAGATGTAGCGAGAGAATTGCAAAAATAATGGAAGGAAAATGTAGAAAAGTAGGAGGAAAGGTGAGATTAAATGGATATGGAGGATAGAATTAAAAAAGATATCGAAATGTTTGAGAAGAATATCAAAAAAATCAAAAATAAAAGAATAAAAGATATGGCAACACGTTATTATGAAGATGCAAAATATTATCTTGATAAAGGTGATTTATTCACGTCTTTTGGATGCATAAATTATGCTCATGGTCTAATAGATTCCATTTTAAATAGAAAAGCCAAAGTGGTGGAGATAGCTGGCTGTGCTGGCTGCGGAAAGACAAGGGTGTTGGAATTTATTGTTGATAGCTTGAGGATAGATTATGAGATATTGACAATCATAATAAATTTTTCTGGAAATGAAGATTGCAAGAGAATAGAAAAATATGGAATCAAAACCATCTGCATAAACACTGGAAATAAATGTTTAAATGAAGAATTGCTGGAGAATGCAATTGAAGAAATTGAAGAGGATGTAGATTATATATTTGTAGAGAATGCTGGCTCACTAACATGCTCTTTCATAAATCCAATGAATAAGAAATTGCTTGTTGTCTCCCCAAATAAAAATTTATTGAAGTTTCCGTTACCTTTCCAGACTGCAGATTTTATCGTTGTAACTGGAAAAAATGCTGATTTTGAGAATGAACTCAAAAAATTGACAAATGCTGAGATGGTGGAAATAGATATGGAGAATGGAAAAGGTATAGAAAGGATTTTAGAATGGTTAAAGAAGTAGTCTTGATAGGCGTCGGCCACATTTTTGATATTGGCAGAAAAATAAAAGACATGCTCTCGGCGGAGGCGCCACCAGCAGTGGCAATAGAATTAGATGAAAGAAGATTGCATGCGTTAATGAATCCTGTTAGAAAAAGAAAGTTTGGCATATATTCATTACTCTCTCTCAGCCAAACAATAATGGCGAGAAAATTTGGGGTGGCTGCTGGAAATGAGATGCTTGCTGCTGTGGAGTTTGCTAGAGATAGAAATATACCGTTGTATTGTGTAGATATGGATTCTTATTACATTGTGAATAAATTGTGGAGGAATATAAGATTTAAGGATAAAGTAAAGATGCTTTTATCAATCATGGCCTCTCTATTTCTATCAAAGAAAAGAATTAAAAAAGAGATTGACAAATTACAGGATAATGACATCATCGAGGAAATGGAAAAGTATTTTCCAGATTTGAAGAAAATACTGGTAGATGAAAGAAATGAATATATGGTAAAAAATATTCTTAAGATTCTGGAAGAATATGATAAAGTTGTTGCAGTGGTTGGAGAAGGACATATTGATGGAATGGAAAATTTATTGAGAAAAGCAAATATAGAGGTAAAAACAATACATCTGAAAGATTACTTGGATGTTGACTGATTCATCAAACAAATTTCATCATTTCCGAAAGAAGTTTTTCTATGCCCTGATTCTTCGATACAATAATGAAATCCTCCATCGGAACAGCAAAATAATTGCTATACTTCTCCCCATTTTCTTTAACTTTCAGAACAGGTATCCAGTACCATATGTTAAAATGATTTTTCTCATTTGAAAAAACGAACCATATGTTCAACCTATATTTCTCCTGCATTTTGCAGTATTTCAATGTTTCTTCAGCATTTACTTGAAATTCTGCATATTTTCTAGCTGGCTCCTTATATTCTACATCTGTCAAAATAAAACCAATGTTGGGAATCAAAATCATAAAATCAGGTCTTTTAACTCTCTCCTTCTTAAATGCAGATGCGAATGTATCCGGTTCTTGATGAATATACCAAAAAGGAATTTCATATTCATCCAACCATTCCTTAAACTTATATTCAGCCACTCTCTCTTTTTCTTTTACATTCATCAATAAAAAACAATCCCCCATTTATTTATTTTTCATAACTTAATTTTCCCTCAAATTCCTCAAATATTTCTTCCATGAATTTTATTCCTCATCTGCAAGTAAAATTTCAACTTCTGGAGCGATCTCATCTAATATTTTTGATAGCAGAATATGAATTATAGAGGAAGAGAAGCAACTAAAAAATCATTTTCATTCTTGCTGTCTGTAAAAAGATTACTATCATTGGTTTTGGCTAATCAACAGAAATATTGATAAAAATAACTTATCAGCTCCCTTATATCGTAATCCAATCTTCCAGCTCATCATCTATTATATCTTTTACCTCTCTTTTATCCTTTATTGGCTTTCTCTTTACTATCTCCGCAGCTGCTTTGGAAGAAATTTTTGGTATGCTTTTCAATTGTGTGTAGCTTGCTTTATTTATATTGAATGGATATTCTATTGCGGATACACTCCTAAATCCATGATCATATATTTTAACATCAACAAATCTGTTTATCTTTGTTTTATAAGGCAAATAAATCAAAATAGGATATGTTCCTATCTGTCTTCCATAGGTTGCATTGCCGATATTCAGTTCAAGATAAACATCTCTCAATACACTTCCATATGGTAAAAGTCTCTGCAACATGGGTCTGTCTATCTCTTTATTCACTTTTTTCTTAAATCTCTTGAATTTATCTTTATCTATTTCTACTTTTTCCCCTTTCAGATTCACAACCTGCCTTATATTTATTCTTCTCAAAAGTAAATCCTTTTCCAAAATTTCCTTCAAAAATTCGTAATTCTTTATATATGTTTTTTCACTTTCTCCTTTTAAACCAAAGAGTAAATTTAATCCTGGCAATATATATGGCATGCCATTCCATCCTTTTTCTCTTCCAATTTCATTCAGAATCTCTATAGCCTTCATTACCTGCCATGGTTGAGCATTCAAATTATTTTCCTTGATTACTCTCTCGTCGGCACTCTCCATCCCAAAAGCAGCTACATTTCCAGGAGTTGCATATTTTTTCAAAAGCTCAGCAATTTTAATTGACTCGTTTTCCCATTCTGCTATTACAGCAGGATTTGCATTGTCTATATGCAAT
>JAGGWA010000095.1 GCA_021157745.1 Thermoplasmata archaeon | reverse complement strand
TCCATTGTATCTGATGATGGGAGTAGCATTTCCATACAATTTTGTTACAACAATATGGCCAGGTTTTCCATGCTCCACTGGCATTAAATCATCATCTAAAACTTCAACATGAACCATATCCCAGTGTATGTGGTAGCTACCACGTCTGCATTCAAATGCCACTGGACCAGCTTCAGTGGAGCCATATACATCATATATTCTTGCATTGAAAGCACCCTCAATATATCTTTTTGTGTATTCATCCAGAACTGCTCCTGAAGATGCTATGACATCGGGCTCAATATTTTCTCCATATCCTTTCTTTTTTAAGGTAGCCAGAGCACGTAATATTCCGGGGTAGCCTCCTATGAATTTTGGTTTGAACTCGTTTATTTTTTCTATCATTTTTTCTGGATCATCTCCAACATGCAAAAGCTGCATATTGTTAAGTTTGAATATTGGTTTTAAGCTTGGAACAGCCGTCCTGTTCAAATAAGCTTCCTCAGCACTTCCAGCAGTTAAATCTGCTATTATTGTCATTTTGTCCTTTCGCCAGTTTATTCCATATTCCTTTATTTCCCTTACAAATCCCATCAGAGCTTTTATTATGGTGTAGAAGTCAGTATATATGGAGGTTGGCTGACCAGTTGAGCCTGAAGTGCTGACCATATGTGCTTTTTTAAAATCAAAGCCTTTAGGCACAATGCCATGAGGAAAATTTTTTCTTATATCTTCTTTGGTTATTATTGGTAGCTTTTCAATGTTGTCTATGGTTATGCTATCAATATCTATCTCCTTGTATTTCTCCCTGTACATTGGAACCTTCATTGCATATTTTAAAACACGACGAAAAGCTTTTCTTCTGTATCTTTCTATTGCCTCTCTACTTTTCCATGCTCTATTCACATCCGTGAGATAATATTTTGCGACTTTGGCAAGGGTAATAGGATTAAGGAAAGGATTCATCAATTGCTGAATAGCCTGCCATTTATATTATTTTTTACCATCTTTGAAATCTTTCTCCATGCTGTCCTATTTTGTCCTCCTCTATAACGAACGATAATGCTGGCTGCCTTATTGGCCATTTTACAACATTGCTCAATGTCATATCCCTTCAAAAACATTGTCCAGAAAGCTGCTTTAAAAGCATCTCCAGCTCCAGTCGGATCAACGGCTTTTTGCGGAATCGATGGGATTTTCTTTCCATTTCTGTAAATCATGCATCCTCTTTTCCCCATTGTAACTATAACTTCTTTCCCTTCAAGCCTGGCTATCCTCTCCAATTTTTTCAGCTCAAACTCATTGCAGAAAATTATGTCTGCATGTTCTATAAGGTAAAGCAATTGCTCCTTTTCATATCTTGGTATATCCTGACCGGGTTCAAATGAAAAAAATTTTGCATGAGATGCCATTTTCATTGCCGCCACGGGGTGGCTTGGGGCTACGTGAAGATAATCGCTTTTTACAGCTTTTATCTTATCCATATCTTCGGATGCTCCCCAGTAAAAATACGAAATCTGTTCATCTGCATTAAAAATGAATGCTCGGGCCATTTTCTTGCTGCTTCTGTAGACGTGTAATTCAATATTGCTTCTCTTCAAATGCCTCTCATATCTCATGCAGTCTTTTCCAAAAGATGAAACAAGCCTGCAGTCCAAGCCGAGTTGCGATGCGCCGTAACATATGTTGGCGCCGCCCCCGCCATAGTGGCGGGAGTAATTTTTTATGAATATGGAGTAACCTTTCTGCGGGTGATATGGAACATCGAATATGTAATCATATGCCGTGTGTCCCAAAACGCTCAGCTTCATATGTTGAATATAATTAGATTCATTGAATCCTGAGTTGTGCTTTCATTTCCATATCCAATGACTTTTATTTCGTGAGAGAAAAATGCTGTTTCATCAAGTGTCCATTCAAATGGTGGCTCTTCATCAGTATATTTCAGCTCGTTGTCGAAGTAAAATTCAACTTTGGTTATATTGCTTGCTTCCACTTCCACATCAATTTTGCCTATTACTATCGTTTTTCCAAGCCTTGATGGCATTATTTGTTTGCCCCCTATATAAATATAGCCCTCATATGGATATTTTATTCTCACCCTTGGAACATTTTCTCCCCCATATCCTCCAATAACAAGTGTAGGATCTCCAAATAACTCCCATTCCTCAATTGTTTTATAATCATGTTCATCTTTCTGGAAATGCATTCTAAGATAATCTTCTTTTGCTGCATAGAATACATCTCCCAAAAATTTACCCTTTTCGAAATGCTTGCAGAAAAGAACATCCAGTTGTCCAGATAAACCTTTATCACAATATGAACCAACATATTCCCATGATAATGCTGTTGTTGCAAATGTTGCTACAGCACCTCCAGAACTAGCAACTAAACTCCATGCAAGAGTTGTTCCCTGATCAAACTGTCCTGTCTCGCATGCATTTAAAATGACCACTGGAAGCCTGTCTCCATTTTTCATGGAATAAATGTCAGCAACACTGAATCCAATCCACGTATTGAAGCTTCTTGGCGGATGCGTCGCCCAGCTGAGCCTGTTTCCATGACCTGCGAAGTTGAAAAGCAGTTCACCTTTGTTGAATTCCTCAATTATGGAATTTTTTGAAAGATTTCCCAATGAGACGTAAAGCCTTGTTGCCGAGAATTCTTTGAGATAATTAAGAGAGGAGTTTTTTATCTGTTCTCCCTCAAATACTCCATCGTTGTCATCATGGCTGTCGCCGCCGCATACCACGACTCTATTTGTCCAATCCTGCATGTACGCGCTGTCCTCATACTCCATTATTTTATTCAGGACAGTGTTAAGCTCGTTTTTGTTGCTGCATGCAATTCTGCCAACATAAACATCCGGGTATAAATCAACGTCATCCGTATTTCCTTTATATTTATACTCCCCATATATTCCATTGTTGTTTGTATCCCATGATGAAAATTGCCCATCGGCATCGTATATGTCAGCATAGTACAAGTCGCTCACAAATTGGCTTTCCTCTCCATCATATACATGTGAATACCTTATAGGAAATATCTTTGCAGAGCCAACGAGCAAAACATATTTTATTCCATCATGCTCAATTTCATATTGTATGAACCTCTTTATCCTTTCTGCATCATCATTCCCGAGCATCGCCTCAGCCTGCTGTATGGAAACAAGTTTTGTTCTTATTCCATGCATTTCCTTATGCTCAACAAAAGGCTGCAAATCTGCTAACCAATCTGATGGAGCAATTATGAGCAAATCGTAGTTCGATGCCATGAACAACGCATTGGATGGCTTGCTGTAATCAACTTTTATGTCAAAATTGTTAGCATGCATTATTTCATTTCTTACAGGATTGTAACGATATGGATAAAGATATATGTTGACGAATATAACATGCTTTCCATCCTTTATTCCAGCTTTTATGCTGTAGTCATACCATTTTT
>JAGGWA010000163.1 GCA_021157745.1 Thermoplasmata archaeon | reverse complement strand
TACTGGATATGGCTCGCTCGTTTCTTTGATGAGTGATGGAGAGTGGGAAACGCCATTGGGTCGTGTTAGCATCGCCAGAGATGCAAAAAGATTTGTTAAAGGTATAATAGATGATGACGAACTCGCTCATCGTTTTGAGCATTCAATAGAAGTGCAGCTTCCTTTCCTACAATATCTCGGTAGCTTCGAATTTATTCCAATCTGCTTGGCAATGCAGGATTATGAAACAAGTATTGAAGTAGGAGAAATAATTTCTGAGGATAAAGATGCAATAATAATAGCAAGCACGGATTTCTCCCATGTTAGCTTTTCAAAGTTTCCGAGCGAAGAAGATATAGAAAAAGATGTTAGACAGCGAGATAGAATGGCAATAGAGAAAATACTTGCTTTAGATGAAAAAGGGCTGATTGACGTGGTTGAAGAAGAAAACATAACGATGTGCGGCTATGGGGGCGTGGCTGCCATGCTGCATGCTGTGAAAAAAAGAGGGGCAAAAAAGGCAAGGTTGCTAAAATATGCAACATCATATGATGTTGAACCCGGCACCTACTGCGTTGGATATGCTGCCATTGTGGTGGAGTAAGATAAAATTACTCTTATCTAATTTCCGTTGTCAATAACATATCTTGATTCTTTTTTCTATCTATGTGGAAATAATCTTGGAAGAAAATCAAATTTTATCCATGGGACAAGCATCCCGAATTTTCCTTTTGGGACAAGAAGAAAGATTAATAATGGTTTGGGCAAAATTAAATGCCACCTATTCCAATAATTTCTGATAAATATATTGAAATATGAAGGGTTATTAAATGGGTCATCTACAAAATATCTTACATTCCACCTATTTCGAATAAAATTATTTCTTGCAACCACGTTAAATTTAGATTTGTGAAGGAATATGAAAAAGGCAATATCATTATATGAAATCACATTCTTCGATATTATGGTATGGTTCATCAAGGCAATAGCCATGCCAATTTTGTTTGATTTTAGGACGTTATGTGATATTTTTATATGGTCACCTTCCACCAGATAAATACCCTCTATATTCTCGCTTATTACACAATTAAAAATGGATATATTGCTGCATTTTATAATTTCTATTCCTACATCTGTGTTGTTTATTTTAACGCCATCTATAACAACGTTTTTGCAGTATGCCAAAATTATTTGCCCAACTTTTCCTTCCAATTTTATATCACTCTCATTAAATAGATAGAATAATGGCTTTCCATTTATTGTATTATTCTCGAAATAGTGAGTGAAATGTTCTCTTTTTATACCCTCAACATTTACACCATCATTTTGAAAACAATTGTTTAAAACTTTGTTATTCTCCGCTATAAATATTTCTAAACCATATTCATTATCGTATATAAAGCAATTTTTTATTGTATTGTTTGAACCACTCCATATCCCGTGATTATTTTCGTATATCTTACAACCCAAAATGGTATTATTTGAACCAATTTTAATTCCCATTTCATTTTGATATATTTCGCAATTACTGATTATGTTATTTGAAGAATATATTGCAATACCTGTATAATTGTTTAAGTAGATGGAACAGTTTTCTATCACATTGTAACCATTTCCTGCTACACTTATTCCAAACTCGTTTGAAAAAATTTTGCAATTGTATATGAGATTATAGGAAGAATTTATATTAATTCCATTTGGAATATACCATTTCTTGTAGCCATTTCTGATTGTAAAATTTTTTATTACAACATTATCAGCTTTTATTTTTATAACATCCCCTTTTTTCATTCCATCAATTATGGTTGTGTCTCTATTTTCTCCTATAAGCTTAATTGATTTATCGATAACCAGATTTTCGTAATATGGCGAAGAATTATCATATACAAAAATTGTATCTCCCGGCATTGCATCATTTATTGCATCCTGTATGGAAGTATAGTTGTTTGGGCCACTTCCACCTACATATAGTGTTCTTCCATCATTGCTTCTATTAATAAAATTTCCATTCCCATTAAGAGAATTTGCATTATTCATGCTTTCATCATATGAATATGTTGTATTAGCTGGAATTGAAAAAATAAGTATGAATATTATTCCTATTGCAACAATTCTTTTCACATCCATAATATGGATGTTATTTATAAAAATTTATCTCAACCAGCTTTTCCTTTCAACGCTTCCTGAATTTTATTCTGCAATTCTTCTATTTTTTCCTTGAGTCTTTTTTCTTGTGTCTCCAATGCTTTCTTTCTTACTTCGAGACTTTCCTTTTCTTCCTGCAATTCTTTCAAAACATCTTCTTTTTTAGCTTTTATGATTAAATTTCCAACTCCTTTATATATGGGCGTCGACTCATCAACTTTATTCAATTCCTCTATTGCATTCGTTGCCTCTTTCAATTTTATATCAATCTGCAATCTTTGCTGAACAACCATTTCAAACTGCTGTTGAAACTGCTGCAACTGCTGCAATTGATTTTGAACCTGTGGAGGTAAATCTTCAAATCTTATGGCCATATAAGGATATCAGCATTCATTATTAAATGTTTTTACAGCATCCTTTATTATTTTAGCATGGTCAAAAGCCAAAGGAGGCAAGTCATTCAAATCAAAAAATCTTGCTTCTATGGCGTCGTCTCCTGCAATGGCTTCGCCTTCTGCTTCCATTAAAAAAACTATTGATATTGTATGCCCTCTCGGATCTCTATCTGGGTCGGAATACACTCCAACGAGTTTCTTTATCCTCGCATCCATGCCAGTCTCTTCCTTTACCTCTCTCAGAGCAGCTTCCTCAACGGTCTCGCCATATTCAACAAAGCCGCCCGGCAGCGCCCATCTGCCTTTGAAAGGCTCATTTTTTCTTTTTATGAGCAGCACCTTTCCATTTTTTATTATAACCCCATCGACTGTAACGCTTGGCTTTTTCATGAGGAAAAATATATATTTATATAAATTGCTTCTTATTGTGAAACTGATTTCCATTGAAGAAGTTGAAGAAACGCTCGAAGCATGGAAAAAGAAAAAGAAGGTGTTAAAACGGGAAGAAGAGGAATCTCAGCAGAAAGAATAGCTCGTCGTATGCTTGAAAACAAGAGTTTTACCATCATAGCAACAAATTATAAAATAAGTTCTAAGGGAGAGAATATTGGAGAAATTGATATTGTTGCAGAAAAAGATGGAGAAAAATATGCAATAGAGGTGAAGTCAGGAAAAGCAAGCTTGTCTTCGATACGTCAAGCTTATGCCAATGCAAAGCTTGCTGGTTTAAAGCCATTGCTCATATGCAAGAAAAGTGATGAAGCAACAAAAGAAGCTGCAAAAAAGCTTGGAGTCGAGATTCTGGAGCTTAGCGAATATCATTTATTGCTTGAACCTGAAGAACTTGAAAGCATTGTAAAAAATTGTATGGAAGAAGTTATGGAAAAATATGGATATATGCCCTATGTATTCATGAGCAACAACGACATAAAATTTTTTAAAATTCTTGCAGAGGCAGATAGCATTGAAGATGCTTTAAGCAAACTTAAAATGAACGAGAAAAAATTTGGAGAGAGGCTTTCAAAGATGGCAAAAAAGGGCATTCTTCCATCTCGCTCCCTTTCTTTTGCAGATTTAAAAAAATATAGCATGGCTGTTATATCCCACAATGAATTCATGGAAAGAATAAAAAGGATGGAGGAAGAAATAAAGGAAATGAAGAATTTACTCAAGGAAATTGCAGGCAAGTAAGAAAAAAATATAATGTTTGCCAGCATACAAATATGCAACGCCTTTATAGCAATGAGATTGGCAAGCAACATTTTGGAAAGGAAATTAGAATAGCAGGATGGATCGAAGATATTCGCAACCTTGGTGGCATAGCCTTCGTTATATTAAGGGATAGATATGGAAGAATGCAGATAACGGCGATAAAAAAAGAAAATAAGGAGGCTTTTAAAAAACTGGTTTCTTTGAATAGAGAAAGTGTTATTACGGCGTATGGTGTATGCCAAGAAAATGAAAAAGTCATGAATGGATGGGAATTGCTGTTAAAAAATTTCGAGGTTTTGGCGGAAGCTGATGCACCTTTGCCAATGGGTATCATCGACAAAGTTAATGTTGATTTCGATACCCGCCTTGATAACCGCATCCTCGATTTGAGAAAGGATGAGATAAAAGCAATATTTGAAATACGCCATTCATTCATAAAATTTGCATCTGAATATTTGGAAAAGCATGGATTCATAAATGTGCATACTCCTAAAATTACAGCGATGTCTTCAGAAGGCGGAACAGAAGTTTTCAGAATAGATTATTTTGGAAAGCCTGCCTATCTTGTTCAATCACCACAGTTGTATAAACAAATGTTGATGGCTACGGGATTCGATAGAGTTTATGAGATTGCATGGTATTTCAGGGCTGAGCAGCATGACACAACACGCCATTTGAATGAATCCACAGCCATAGATGTTGAGATGGCATTTATAGAAAGTGAGGAAGATGTAATGAAAATTGTGGAGGAAATGACAAACTATGCAATACAAAAAATAATGGAGGAAAATGAAAAGCAGCTTGATTTGCTCAAAGTAAGCGTTGATACGCCATCGTTGCCATATCCCCGAATAAAATATGATGAGGTTGTCGAAATATTGCAGAGGGAAACGGAATTCAAATGGGGCGATGATCTGGGAACAGATGAAGAAAATTTGCTGGCGAAGCACATTGACTACGAGCTATACTTCATAAAAGATTTCCCGCTTGAAAGCAAACCATTCTACGCCATGCCTCATGGCAAATATGCAAGAGCTTTCGATCTCGAATTCAAGGGAATGGAAATTTCATCTGGCGCACAGCGCATTCATCGCCATGACATGCTCGTTGAAAGGATGAAAAATTTGGGCATGAATATAGAGAACTTCAAGGACTATCTGAATGCATTTCGTTACGGCATGCCGCCCCACGGCGGCTTCGGCTATGGTATAGAGCGCTTTTTGATGCGTTTCCTCAATTTGGGCAATATAAGAGAATGCATTCTGTTTCCAAGAGATAGGAAGAGGCTTACTCCATGATTTCATTGAGGGCGTGCAGAAAAAGAGAGGCTTTCTCTATTTCCTCAATTTCAACATACTCTTCGTTCGTATGAGAGCTCTTTAGATTGCCCGGACCAAAAACAATGCTTTTTATCCCTGCCTCCTTGAATATGATCGCATCTGTCCAGCTTGGCATTCCATCTGGCGAGAATGGAATTTTTGCTTTCTCGCATGCTTTCCTTGCTTTTTTGATTATATCGTTTCCTTCATTTATTTCAAAGCCATTCCATATTTCAGTAAATTTTGCATTACCATATTTTTCCATTACCTTTTTCATTTCTTTTGCTATTTCTTTTGCATTCTGACCGGGAAGCAATCTCGCCTCTATCCTTCCATTGCATTTTTCAGGATTTAAATAATATGGGTTTACGCTCTTTATTTCTTGGACGACAAGGCAGCTATCAAAATATTTTCCATTTTCCCAGTATGGCATTT
>JAGGWA010000074.1 GCA_021157745.1 Thermoplasmata archaeon | reverse complement strand
CCTGCAATGAAAAGGCTTAGAGAATTGCTCAAAAAATTGGATGGTAAAGGCTATAAAGCATACAAGATACTGCAGGGCAGATACAAATTTGATGAATTCATCTTATCCATAGATCATGTTCAAGGAGATCCTTTTGCATCTCCGAGCATGATGCATGTTGAAATATCGCCTGAAAGAGCTGGTTTTCCTTCCCATCTTATCGATACCCATAAAGTTGCTTTCGAAGATTTCTTGAATCGTCGTTTTTGTCAACTTGCTAATAAAAAAAGCAGGAAAAGAGGAAGCGGAAACAGCGGAATAATAATGATTCAGAAGCCAAGCCAGTGCATTTTGAAGAGAGATAGCATTGAAATTGAAGAAAAAATCATTGCGAGATTCTTTGTTGGACTGCCTGCTTATGGAAGAAGAATAGAAGGAAAGGAAGCAATGAAATTACTCTTGAAGGATTTGCCCACTGTTATAGAAAAAAGTTTATTCTTCAAGCATCATTCTTATGAAGAAATAGAAAGGCATGTTAAGGTGGCGGAGGATGCAGATTTTATAAGAAAGGAGCTAAGAAAAAATAAGCTTGTCGCCTTCATAGCCAATGATTCGATTCTCCCAAGAAAAAGTGGCGTGGAAGACAAACCATTGAATAATGCTGTGCCATTCATCTCACCTCCAAGCATGGAACTCGAGCTGGAATGCCCAAATCGAAAAATAAAAGGGATGGGAATAAAAGAAGGCGTTACGCTCATCGTCGGCGGCGCCTACCATGGAAAATCAACTTTGCTCAATGCGATAGCCATGGGCGTTTATAACCATATTCCAGATGATGGAAGAGAATTCGTTGTTACAAGGGAGGATGCTGTAAAGATAAGGGCTGAGGATGGTCGTTTCGTTAACAATGTTTGTATTCATCCATTCATAACAAATTTGCCCAAAGCAAGCACAAAAAATTTCAGCACTGATAACGCTTCTGGAAGCACGAGCCAGGCTGCAAATATAATGGAAGCTCTGGAAATGGGCTCTCGTTTATTGCTGATAGATGAAGACACCTCTGCAACAAATTTAATGATGCGAGACAGAAAAATGCAGGAGCTCATTCCAAAAGAAAAGGAGCCTATTACACCCATCATAGACATGATTCCTGCCTTTAAAAAACTTGGTGTTTCCATAATAATGGTTGCAGCAGGCATGGGAGAATATTTTGATGTCGCAGACTATGTGGTGGCGATGGATGAATATCTTGCCAAAGATTTAACAATGAGAGCAAAGGAGATAGCAAAGAAATTCAAAAGCAATCGCATAAAAGAGATTCCGAAGAAGATAGAAATAAAATACAGGAAAGCAAGAAAGGAAAGCATAATGGCAGCCATAGCAGCAAAGAAAAAAATAAAAGTTTTTGATGGAAAAATAAAGATTGGAAAAGCAGTCATAGATTTAACGCGTGTTGAGCAGATAGCGGAAGAAGGGCAGCTTAAGGCAATAGGAGAGCTCATATTAAAATTGAAATACAAAGATTGCCTGAAAGATGAGTTATCCACAAATTTATGGAATATGATTCCGAGAAAAGGAATATATGCAGAACCAAGAAGTTATGAAGTTGCTGCAGCATTGAACAGGATGCGAGGCGTAACATTCGAAGACTGCTAATCCATTTTTATCTCTATTTTCTCCCCCATATAAACGCGCATTCCATCGATAGCGGCGATGGTGGAGACGCCAGTCTGCTCAGCCACCATGTTTGCCTGCTGGGAAGGGTTTTCCAGAAATTTTATCCCCATGTGCGTTAGTATGGCAAGTTCTGGCTTGACTTTTTTTACTATTTCTATTGCATCCTCTGTGGCTAGATGAAAGGGGATCTTCATACCGAGCGGGCGAGTTACAGCGAGTATTAAAATTCTCGCTCCTTCATGAGCTTCCGCCAGCCCATCAAAATTCTGTGTGTCTGCAGTGTATGAAATGATTCCATTATCAAGGTGCAATTTGAATCCTATGGTTGTTGGATCAGAATGCAAGGCGGGAGTTGCTTCCATTTCATAATCCTCCACCAAAAATTTATCTCCTGGCTTTACTGCTATGACTCTTTTAACGAGCTTTTTATGATAAAAAGAAATCGCTCTGAAATCTTCTATCCCATTTATTATGCTCTCGCTCCCAATGAGAGTTCCTCGCTTTCTTTTTCCACCCATTGTCATTGCCTCTATTAAAATTTCAGCATCTGTGTAATGGTCTGGATGGGCATGAGAAATAAAAATAGCGTTTGTTGCCATTGGGTCAAGATTATGCTCCCACATTTTCACCAGTGCTCCGGGTCCTGGATCAACATGCATTAACAAGCCTTTTGCTGCAATATATATCCCGCCTGTCCCTCTTTTTTGATATATCGTTGCAAACCTGCCGCCGCCTGTACCAATGAATGTGATTTTGGCCATTAAATTGTAATGCAACTTCTGTTTATAAAATGAAAGTAAATTTGCTGCAAAATCTACCAAAAATGCAATAAATATATATTGGATGTGTTTACCAGTATGAAACATTACGACATTATTGCAATAGGAACTGGCTCTGCCATGAATATTGTATCGACGCTTGTTGAGACAAATGAGGATATAAAAGTGGCGGTTGTTGAAAAGGATGATGTTGGTGGCATTTGCTTAACGCGAGGATGCATTCCTTCAAAAATGCTTCTCTATCCTGCGGAGCTTGTTAGCAAAGCCAAGGAAGCAAAAAAATTTGGAATAGATGTTGAGATAAAGAACATAGATTTTAAGAGAATAATGGAGAGGATGAGAAGCAACATAAGAAAGGAAGTCGAGATGATAGAACATGGACTAAAAAGCAGCCCGAATATAGATTTGTATCAGACAACAGGAGAGTTCATCGACGATTATACAATGAAAGTGGGCGATGAAATAATAAAAGGAGACAAAATTTTGCTTTGCTCTGGATCGCGTCCACTCATTCCAAAAATAGAAGGACTTGAAGAAGCTGGATATATTACGAGTGATGAGCTACTTCTGCTTGAAGAATTGCCAGAAAGCATCGCAATCATTGGAGGCGGCTACATAGCAATGGAATATGGCTTTTTCCTTGCAATGATGGGAGCCAAAGTTACAGTAATAGAGATGCTTCCTCGCATTGTTTATGGGGAAGAGCCAGAAATATCAGAGCTTTTGCAGAAGGAAATGTCAAAAATAATGGACATAAAAACTGGATATAAAGTGAAGAGAGTTGAGAAAGGGCAGAAAAAGAAAGTGATAGCTGAAGGAAAAGATGGAAAAATAGAAATAGAAGCTGATGAAATTTTGGTTGCAGCAGGCCGCCAGTCAAATGCAGATTTACTCAAGCCAGAAAAAACAGGCGTTGAAGTGGATGAGCATGGATGGATCATCGTTAATGAATATCTTGAAACAACCAAGCCAAACATATGGGCGTGCGGCGACGCCATCGGCAAGCACATGTTCAAGCATGTTGCCAACTATGAGAGCCAGATTGTTTATTACAATGCTTTCGGTCACCGCAGAATAAAAGTGGATTACCATGCTGTCCCCCATGCAATTTTTACTTATCCTGAAGTGGCAAGTGTTGGAATGAAGGAAGAAGAGGCAAAGAAAAAGCATGATATAATGGTTGGTTACTATCTCTATGAGCACACTGCGAAAGGAGAGGCAATGGAAGCAAAGGATTATTTTGTCAAGGTTATACTTGAAAAAGGAAGCTATCGCATATTGGGAGCGCATATCATTGGGCCAGAGGCATCGATACTCATTCAGGAAATAGTGAATTTGATGTATACCGATGACGGCTCAGCAATGCCTATTTACAGGGGAATGCACATACATCCTGCATTATCTGAAGTTGTGGAAAGAGCTTTTTACAATCTTGAGGAGAGATGAAGCAATTACGCATGATATATCTTTAAAAAATCAAAGAAATAGGAGAGCCATTCGAGCAGCTTCATAAATGGCATCTTGTATGGCATAGTTACAATCAGAGGATCGCTCCACTCACTTGTGAAACCATCTTCATCTTTTGCTATCACCCTCACCACATATCTCCCTCTATTTTCCCATGAATGCTCTACGGTTACGGTTTCTCCGCTTTTGTATGGCCCAATCCAATCGCTGTAGCTGCCATCACCCCAATCCCATCTGTAGTATATTTTATCGTTATCAGCATCGGTAGCGTGGGTTGAGAAATTATACACGTTTCCTGGCTTTCCTCTCTCCACGCCCTGCGGGCGGGCTGGCTTCGCAGGCGGGCTGCCGATGCGGAATCTGGTTGCGGGGTCGCCAAATAGATTCAGCTGGTAATAGCACCATCTCATCATGGAGCGGTTTATAAGGAAAAGGTTTGCTTCTCTTGATGCCTGATTTGCTCTTCCCATCTCATATATTTTTTCTCCGAAAACGGCATTCCAGAATTCGCGATGGTATCGTTGCGAGTCGCCATCTGTACTGAAGCTCCAGAAAAAGCCATAGCGGGCATTCCATATACCAGCGAAGGCAGCATGCTCCGTTTTGACAGTGAAGTATTCGGCAATACAATCATCATAATCAAAGGCTCCAGCATAGCAACCCTGAGAATATATGAAACAATATTTGTCATTATCAAGCTGATCTATTGAATCTTTCGTCAATTTTAAATTATAATTGGTTGATGAGTGCCCGAGATGATTTATTATATGCACGCCATCATTTATTCTTGATATGATTTCTGAAGGAGACCAATAATTGTTTTGCCAATCTCTATCATAAAGTTTTTCGATTTTGAATTTGTTAACTGGAATGCCCACGGTATGATATCCATCAGCATCGGAATAATTTATGAGCTGATCGAGATAATTTCCGCCCCATGATGCAATTCCATAATCACCGAGATATTCTCCAGCCAGAAGGACTTTTTTTAGATAATTGTCATTTGAATCCATATACGCTATCGTTTTTTCAACAAAATTCTGGGCATCATGTGCATTGTCGACGCATGCTCTGCCCACGTAAACTTCCGCTATCAAATCAACATCCCTGCCATCATCTCCATCGTTTGGCTCACCCCATCTGGTATCGTTATCATAATTGTATGTGCCATCGAGGCATTCATAATATAAATCGGAGGGCATGGTTGTATCGTAATATGTAACATTTTCATCATAGCCAGACACCCATAACATTTTTGCTGGAACAATGTCGATATCTCCCCCTATAAGGACATAGCTTATTCCAAAATTTTTGTAAACATTTCTGATATATTCCCTTACATCATCTGCCGTCTTGCCAATTTCATCCATCGTTGCTATCATCGTAGCCTCGCCGTGGCTGCTATGCCATTCCTTCAAAGGTTCAAAATATTTTTTGAGGTTTCTGGAGGTTATTATAAGAATGTCATAGCCTGCTTTTCCATTGCATGGATAACTTTTTATAACTTCGGGATTACCAACCATTCTGGCAACTTCTTCAGCATCTTCTTTCAAGCCTCTGAAATTTTGGCTTACTTTTCCATCTTTCAACTCTATTTTAATATCCAGCTTATCATAATAGAATATCTTTTTTTGCAAAGGAATATAATGCACGGGGTAGAGACGAAGAACGATTATTTTGAAACCCCTGAAATAATATGTGCCTACTTTATCATACAATTTCGAAGGATATGACTCGTTTTTTTCATAAATTTTTCCTTTTTTGGGCAAATCAATTATTCCAATAGGGTGCGCCCTTTCGATGGGCATTACATCATAGCTTCCATTTAAATACACGGCTTTCCCTGCTCTCACTTCTATTCTTTCAACATCCTTCCCATATGGAATAAGAATATATGCTTTTCCCGCTGGCATCGCCGGCGAGCCGACATTACCAAAAATTGCACAATCCTTCATTTTCACAACATCATATGTTTTTGCGCCTATGATTTTCTTTTCTATGATGGGCTTATCAAATGTGTAATGGAGGAGCAAATCATTTTTTCCTGCATTTATTCTAAATGGAGAAAATATGAGTATTGCAATAGCTAAAATGACCACAATCTTTCTCATTGAAAAATTAAGAAAATATGGATATTTAAATCTTGCTTTCATCCACCTCGAAAAATTAATATCCTCGTTCTATTTAACGAGCAATGATTCCTCGAACTGCTTATGACTGGGAGATTACAGTGTTCTCGCCAGATGGCAGACTATTTCAGGTAGAATATGCAAGAGAAGCTGTAAAGCGTGGAACGACAACAGTAGGAATAAAATTCAAGAATGGTGTTGCTCT
>JAGGWA010000100.1 GCA_021157745.1 Thermoplasmata archaeon | reverse complement strand
GGAACTCCTGTCATAGATATAAAAGTTATAGAAGATGAACTTTAACAGTACTCCCTTTTTCAACATATTCAACATTTGCAGGAATCTCTATGTAACCATTTGCTCTGCTCATACTTGTTATTGCTCCGGATTCCTTAAATACAGGATATGCCCTGCCATTTTTCAGCATAACAGGATATATCTGATGTCTCCCTATGGTTGAGACAATTTTTTCTTCAAGAATAGCTTCTTTTACAATCTCTTTCTCATTAATTCTGCACCTCTTTTTGATCGAAGGGAGAAGCAAAACATATGCGTTTGTTAAACATGATGTTGGATATCCAGGCATTCCAAAAACAAGGGCATTTCCAAATCTTCCAAATATTGTTGGTTTTCCTGGCTTTAAAGCAATTCCATGGAAGAATAGCTCACCTTTTTTGATTAAAACATCTGCAAGAATGTCTTTCTCGCCAACGCTGCTCCCTCCAGAAAAAATTATGTAGTCCATATCTTTTCCATTCTCCAGAATTCTTTCTATTTCTTCCTTGCTGTCTTTCGTGATTTCGTTTATTTTAACATTTGCATATGGCTTAAGGAGTGTGGTGAGGGTATAGGAATTTATATCATAGATTTTACCATATTCAAGCTTTTCCCCCACCTTAACCAGCTCGTCTCCAGTTGGAATGATGATGACATTTGCCTTCTCATATACCTCAACGCTTTCCATACCTAAAGCAGCAAGCACCCCAATTTTGGCAGGATTCAAAATTTCTCCCTTTTTTAAAACAACCTCTCCTTTTTTAATGTCCTCATCCTCCTTAGAAACATTTGCACCAGGATAAACTGGCTTTAAAATTTTGATTTCATTGCCAACTTTCTCAGTATTTTCAACCATGACAACTGCATCACTTCCTTTCGGTAACGCTGCTCCAGTCGCTATTTCCATCGCCTCCCCATGATTTAATTTTCCTCTCGCAACTTCTCCAGCAAAAATTTTGCCTACAATCTTTAACTTCTTTGGCTTTATATGGCTTGCTCCATAAGTATCTTCAGCTATAACAGCATAGCCATCGACGGCAGCCCTTTTGAAGCCAGGTACGTTCAGCTCTGCTACAATATCTTCCGCCAAAACCCTGTTCCTTGCTTCAAGCAATTTGACCGTCTCTACCCTTTCCATCTCTTTTGTCTTTTCCATTATTATTTTTTTAGCTTCCTCAAAGCTTATTAGCTCACGAAATGGTTTCATTTATTCACCTCTCCCATTATATGGGCAGCTTCTCGCAATATAATTTCTTTCATTGCAAGTTCAACAGCATTTTTTGAGCCAGGCAGGCAAAATATTGCCTTTCCATTTTTTATTCCCGCAAAAGCTCTGCTCATGATGGCAGCACTTCCAATCTCTTTATAGCTCAACCATCTGAAAATTTCTCCAAAGCCAGACAGCTCTTTTTCAAGCAATGGCTTTACAGCATCGACTGTAACATCTCTTTTTGAAATTCCTGTTCCTCCAGAGAATATGATTATGTTAACATCTTCATTTTTCAAAGTTTCTTCCAATTTTTCTTTTATTTTTTCCTTATCATTTTTAACTATATCGTAGTAAGCAACAATGTAGCCATACTCTTCAATCAATCTTTTCATTATGGATCCGCTTTCATCATTTTCAAAATTTCTTGTATCGCTTGTAACAATAATCGCAAATCCTATTTTTCCTTCATATATGTGCTTATGGCTCATTCTTCACCTTCTCCAAAACCTTTATTTCCTCTATAGCCGTATATGGATACTGCCCTTCTTCGTCCTTTTCCAGATATTTCACCATATCCCATATTGTCAGCAATGCTATTGCAACTCCATGCAAAGCCTCCATCTCGACGCCTGTCTTATAATTCGCTTTCACCCTGCATTTTACCTCTATGGCATCTTCATCAACAAAAAAATCGAAGTTTATGGATTCGATAGGTAAAGGATGGCAATGTGGAATGGAAGAAGAAGTATTTTTTACTGCAAGCATTCCGGCAACCTCAGCAACCTTTATCGGATCCCCTTTTTTTATCTTTCCTTTTTTAATTTCATCAATGGTCTTTCTCCTCAGCCTTATTTTTCCCGCCGCCATCGCTTCTCTTTCCACATTTTTCTTTCCAGAAATATCTATCATGCTCATTTTTCACCTCCAGTATGGAAACCTATTCTCTATTGCTTTTTTAAATAATGCTACGAGTTCATCATCACTTGCTCCGTTCCTTATGGGTGTGAGTATATCAACCAATCCAATGTTATGCATTATGCATGGCTTAAGTTTTCCATCACTTGTAAGGCGAATCCTGTTGCAATTTGCGCAGAACTCGCTGTTGTGCATTGGCTTAACTATCTCAACATCTCCTTCAATTCCATCATAATCTATTGTATAAACCTTTCTATGATGCAATTTTCTCTGCCTCACACTCTTAGCCATAGATGCAATTTTCTTTTCTATCTCGTCTATTGCATAGCTTTGTTTATTTCTTCCAATATTTATTGCTTCTATTATCTGAGGCATAGCCCCAATTTTCAAAACAAACTTTATTGTTTCAAATATATCCTCCCACTCGTTAGGAAATGCAACTATGTTTACCTTAACAGGATAAAAACCAACTTTTACAGCCTCTTTTATTCCCTTTATTACCCTGTAGACCATATCCTTTCCAGTTATTTTTTTGTATCTCTCTCTGTTTATTGTATCGAGGCTTATATTAATTCTATTCAATCCAGCTTCTTTTAGTTTCTTTGCCATTGGAGCAAGTAAGGTTCCATTGCTCGTCATTGAGACATCCTCCATATATTTTCTTCCCGCTTTAACAATCTCAACAATATCTTTCCTTATTAGTGGCTCTCCTCCTGTAAATTTAACCTCTTTTATCTCAATCTTTTTTGCTATCGAAAGTATTCTGTCTATTTCTTCAACGCTCATTTCTTTGCTCGTATTTTCCTGTCCCTCGTTATGACAATATATGCAATTGAGATTGCATCTTTGAGTCACGGAAACCCTTATGCTTTCGACACTCCTCCCATATCTATCTTTTAATGGCATTTTATCTAAACAAATTTACATTCTGCGCTTTAAATATTAAAAATATTTCTTTTCCTATGCTCAGCTTAAGCTCGCTTGCAGCTTCCCTTGTAACATTCACAATAAATTGCAAACCATTGCAGTCCACAGCAACTCTTATGAGCTTTCCTATATCTTCCATTTTTTTTATCTCCCCTTTTATACAATTTCTTGCACTGCTCTTTATAGCACTTTCAGACAGTATTATGTCTTCTGGCCTTATACTTGCATAGCATTCTCCTTTGAATGGCATCGCCGCATACATTTCCACATTCCCAGCATTGAATAAAGTCAACCCATCTTTTTGCTTTGCCACCCCTTTAAATATATTTTCTACACCTACAAATTCAGCCATGAACTTTGTCTTTGGCTTCCTGAAAATTTCCTCTGGCTTTCCTATCTGAATTATTTTCCCTTCATTTATAACAGCTATTCTGTCTGCAAGAATCATGGCTTCCTCTCTCGAATGAGTAACATG
>JAGGWA010000026.1 GCA_021157745.1 Thermoplasmata archaeon | reverse complement strand
GAAAACTTGGGTATCAAGCAATGAGTTGCCCATGAGACGGTTCTTTCCATGCACACCGCCTTCCACCTCGCCCGCTGCAAACAATCCTGCTATCACGCCATCTTTTCCTAAGACGCGAGCTTCTCTATCAATCTCTATTCCTCCATTCTGATAATGCAGAGTTGGAAACACAAGTATTGGCTCCTCCCTCATATCAATATCAAAGCGCTTGAACATCCTGAACATCGCTCCTAAGCGTCGTTCAATAGTTCCTTTTCCATGTATCATTTCTATCATTGGCGAGTCAAGCCATATACCGCGCATTCCAGTTGGTGTGACAACGCATTTGTTGCGATCATAGCATTCCCTTATGAAGGCGGATGCTTCCACGTCTCTTGGCTCCAGAGGATGAACAAACTGCTCCCCATCCACATTAACAGGCTGCCCTCCAAGGCTGCGAACTTTCTCAGTTACAAGCAACCCTAAAATCTGCTCCGGATATGCCGCTCCTGTAGGATGATACTGCACAGAATCCATATCTCGCAATCGTGCTCCAACACGATATGCCATTACCAAGCCGTCTGCGGTGGCACCGTAATGGTTTGTAGTCGGGAATCCTTGAATATGAAGCCTGCCGAAGCCGCCGGTCGCCATTATCGTTGCTTTTGCTTTAACAACATAATATTGCTCTGTTTCCATGTTGAATAACACTGCGCCAGCAACTTTGCCTTGTTCGTCGGTAATCAATTCTATTGCTGGAGAGAATTCGAGAACATTTATTCCAATGTTGCGGGCTTCATCTCTCAAAACACGCATTATTTCCATTCCCGTATAATCTTTGGCTGAATGCATTCTTTTGCGGCTTGTGCCGCCGCCATGAACTGTTATCATCTCTCCATCAGGCTTCTTATCATACATTACACCCAGATCTTCATGCCATTTTATTATGAGTGGAGCATCCATAACGAGGCGAGCTACAAGTTCTGGTTTGTTAGCATAGTGGCCGCCGCCTATGACATCAAGATAATGAATGGCTGGCGAATCATTTGGTTTGTCAGCAGCCTGTATACCACCCTGAGCCATCATTGTGTTGGCGTCGCCATGACGCAACTTTGTTGCTATGAGTATGTTTTCAGGTTTTACTCCGTTGTAGTAAGCCCACAATGCTGCAGCTGTGCCAGCTCCGCCCCCTCCTATTATTAAAATATCTGTTTCGTAGTCAATCTGGCTTAAATCTATTTCATCTGGATGAATGAGAGGATATGCTTCTATTAAATCTGCGACTTCATTTGGAAGCATGCTTCCTTTACTCACTCCAACCTTAAGTTTTCTTTTTGCTCCTTTTCTGTAATCAGGATGATATTTTTTTAATATTTCTTCTCTTTCTTCTGCTGTCATCCTTTCTGGCAGCTTTTTAAGCCTTTCCTGCCTTGTTTCCTCCACCTTCCTTATAGATTTTTCCATTTCTTTCGGATACATTTAATCACTCTCCACTGCTTCTCCTTCTATTTCTCTTTTATTATACAATTCTTTTAACTGCTTTACACTCATTTTCATAAGCTTTTTAATCTCATCATCAAATTTTCCAGCCTCTATTTCTTTTACACGCTCCTCCAAATGCTTTGCTTTTGGCATCATATATTTTCCATATATGCGCCTCGCCAATTGGCCAACATGATAATGAGCTATTTCTGCTGGACAGCGTATGGCACATAAACCGCACTGAATGCAGTCGAAGGACAGCTCGGCTGTCTTTTTTATATCACCACGCAAAGCAGCCTGAATATAATCCATTACCTCCAGATTTTGCGGACATGCTTTTGTGCATGTGTTGCATGATACACATCTCGCTACTTCGGGATAATACTGCAGAATCACATTCTCATCTGGCTTTATTTTTTCCAGATCATATCTCGCCTTATTGGCTGGAACAAATGGAAGTTGAACCAGATACATTCCGTCCTCCACTGTAGTCTGGCAGGCGAGATTTGCATACAGCTTGTAGTCACCAAGCTTTCTATATACTGTAGCACAGGCTCCGCAGAAGCCAGCGCGGCAGCCAGCGCCGCGTATATAACGGTAGCCAGCATATTCCATTGCCTTCATTATTGTTAAGCCCGCCGGCACAAGATATTCCTTCCCCATTATGTATATCCTAACCATTTTCTTGCTTTCATCAATTTTTTTCTTCTTCGCCATATTCCACCCCCATCAACTTTTCAAAAACAAAATCTTTTTCATCTTCCACAACAAAATCCTCTGGTTCTTCTCCAACCATTTCATTTAATAAAGCCTTTGCTGACTTGCATATGATATCGCGATGATTCCAGCAATCCTCAATTATTTCATCCACCTCATCCATAAGCCTTTGGGCATTTTCCTTGCCCACAAAAGGAATGGCATAGTCAAGCATGGAAGCATAAGCAACCCCACATTCATATCGTATTGGCAGCTCCACATCCAAATCATATACCTCTCTAAATATTCCCAATGCCTCTGCATCTCCGCCTGCAGAAAATAAAATAAAGGCTGCTTGTCCTTTCAGCTCTGCTTCATTTTCCTTTCTTCCAGCTTTGCCTTCTATGACTCCTCTCCAGTACATGGCTGTGAAATTTTTTGGATTCATTTTCAATGCTTTATTTAAAAATTCGCTGCCATCTCTTCCGGTTTCATACAATGCAACTCCTTTTAATGCAACAACAAAATCATCATTTTCATCCATTGAAATAACTCTATCCAAAATTTGGATGGCATTTTCATAATCTTTCATATCCATCAAAGCTGTTGCTTTAGCAATCCATGCTCTGGTATCATTCTCATTTTCTTTTATTGCCTCGTCCAAATATTTTATTGCTTCCTCATAATTCCCATTACCAATTTTTTCTATTGCCTTACCATACAATTCTTCATAATTCATTTTTGCACCTTCATACCAATCAATCCTTTTTCTTCCAGCAATGGAATCGGATCAACAAAGTTGTCCTCGAAGCCAGCCTCACTTTCATATCCGAAGGCAAGAGCCATGAGCTGCGTGAAATAAAGAATTGGCATTCTTTTGAAACCCGGATACAATTTTTCAGTCAAAGCCTGTCTGTTGTCAAGATTGAAAGCACATAGCGGGCAGCTCGTTATGATAACATCAGCCCCATTGCGCCGTGCCCCCTCAATAATTTTATATGTCCTTCTTGCAACAACTTCTTTATTACTTCCGACAGTATGATAGCTCCCACAGCACAATGATTTATAAGGATTGTCAACTGGCTCTGCTCCAAGCGCTTCAATCAATCTTTCCATTATTGTTGGAGCTTCTGGATCATCTATACCAACTTCACGAGGACGCAACAAAGTGCAGCCATAGTAAGCGGAAACTTTTAACCCTTCCAATGGATTGATAACCTTGCTTTTTATTGTATCAAATCCTATTTCAT
>JAGGWA010000166.1 GCA_021157745.1 Thermoplasmata archaeon | reverse complement strand
GAAGGAATAAAAAAATATATGCCTTTTCCTATAACATCATGCATGTTATGGTTGTGAATACGAAGGCATATAAAGAAGGCATGGGGAGTGAGGCGATCAAAATTGCAAAGATTATGGAGAAAGTGGGCGAGGAAACAGGCGTGCGTATGATTATAGCTGTTCAGCATGCTGATCTGCATAGAGTGGCAAGCGTTGTTGATATAGATGTTTTTGCTCAGCATATCGATGCCATTGAATATGGAAGCCATACAGGATGGATTTTGCCAGAGGCAATAAAGGAGGCAGGAGCAAAAGGAAGCATATTGAATCATTCAGAGCATGTTGTAACAGCGAATGAAATAAAGAAAGGCATAGAAGCTTTAAGGAAAAATGGAATGGAAAGCATTGTGTGCGCTGCTGACAATGAAATTGCTAAAGCTCTTGCGGTTTTAGAGCCTGATTATATAGCTGTTGAGCCACCTGAGTTGATAGGAGGTGACATATCAGTAACGAAAGCAAAGCCAAGCGTTGTCAGAGATGCTGTTGAAGGTGTTAAGCAAGTTAGCAAGGCAAAAGTGCTGTGTGGAGCTGGAATTAAAAATGGAGAAGATGTGAGAAAAGCCATTGAATTGGGTAGCAGTGGCATACTTGTGGCGAGTGGTGTTGTGAAAGCAAAGGACAAAGAAAAGATTATAAGGGAGATGGCTGAAGCAATGGTAGAATGAGGCCATATATCATAATAAATTGTGCCTCCAGTTTGGATGGAAAAATTGCTTTGCCTTCTGGCGAGCAAGCGAGGATATCGAGCGAGGAGGACATGGCGAGAGTCCATAAATTGCGAGCCAGTGTGGATGCCATACTTGTCGGCGTGGGAACGATACTTGCAGATAATCCAAAGCTTACCGTAAAGAAGGAATATGTTAAGAAAGCAAAGAATCCAGTTAGAGTGATTCTGGACAGCCATTTCAGAACGCCGAGTGATGCTGAAGTCATGCAACCCAATGCGAGGACAATAATCGTTACAACAAGCAAGGAATACAAAAAAGGATTGCTTGAAGTGATAAAATGCGGAGAGGGCGATAAAGTGGATCTCGCCAAGCTCATGGATTTGCTTTATCAGCGGGGAATTAAAAAGCTTCTTGTCGAAGGAGGCTCAACAGTAATATGGGAATTTTTGAAGCATGGATTATTTGATGAGTTCCAGATTTATATAGCCCCCATAATAATAGGCGGCGACGCCCCAACTGTGGCGGGTGGAGAAGGCATTAAAAGCATAGAGGAAGCGATAAAGTTAAGACTTTATGCTATCGAGAGATATGGTGATGGACTCGTTTTGAAATTCATCCCACAACGCTAACAATGAGGCGGCGTTGTCTTGCTCTGACATCACATTCTATGAAAACGATCTGCTGCCATGTGCCCAGCAAAAGTTTTCCATTCTCTACTGGCACCGTAAGGCTTGGTCCTATTATGCTTGCTTTCACATGGCTTCTTCCATTTCCATCGTGCCATCTTTCCTCATGCTTGTAATAGGCATTGCTTGGAGCAATTCTTTCTAAAGCAGCGGGCAAATCATGCAGCAGGCCAGGCTCATATTCTATCGTCGTTATCGCTCCTGTTGAGCCTGGAACAAATATGTTGACGATGCCATCCTTTATGTTACTTCTTGTCACAATTTTTTCAACCTCATTGGTTATATCCAGAATCTGCATTTCATGCTGTGTTTCAAGCTTTATTTCCTCGCGATATATCATGCTGGTAAACATGGCATGATAAAAAATTTTATCGCTTCTTTACCATGCTTTCTATAAATTTTCTATCTCTCTCTTCCTTTTCCTTCCTCTGCTGTTTTTCAAGACGCCAGAATAGCTTGTGCTTCTCAAGAGTCAAAGCATATATTATGCTTCCTATGCCAATCCATACAAGCAGGAAAATGAAGCCATTCATTGCGTCTGGCAATCGTAATATATAGCCTAAAAACAGTGCTGATAAAAGCATTCCCGCAAGTGATATGATCCACAGCCCCTTCAATTTAAAACCCGCTTTTTCATATATCTGTGGATGCTTGTAGGGCAGAACAAAACTTGAAGCTGTTATTGCAATGTAAACCAGCAATACAGCCATGTTTATCATCATCACAGCATTCATGAAAGCCTTTGCAAAAATTATTATGGCTATGGCTGTTATTCCAGTAATAATCAGAGACCATTTCGGCACCTTGTATTTATTCAGCTCTGAAAGCTTTTTCGGAACAATTTCATCTTTAGCCCAGGCAAAAGACAGGCGAGATGAGGCGAGTATGGTTGGGTTTATATCTGATATTATGGCTATTGAGCCAGCAAAAGAAACATACAATGCTATTGCGGAAGGAAGAAAATGTGCAGCAACACTTGGAATTGAGCCTGTTGAAAAATCATATGTAGAATAGAAAGATTTTGACATCGCTCCATATGTTATTGTGGCTATCAAAACATATATTATTGCAATTCCTATCGTAGAGAGCAATATACCTCTGGGAAGATTTTTTTCCGCATTTTTGACCTCACCTCCAGCATTGGCTATGGCAGCAAACCCAATATAGCTGAAAAAAATCAAACTGCTTGCTTTTGCAAGTGATGAGAAATCAAATTTTGCTTCATATGCAAGATTTGAAAGACTCGCATGAGGCAGTCCAAAAATTATGAACAATCCTATCCCAAGCATCAGAAGGAAGAACATTGCTGTCTGAATTACACCATACAATCTTACACCAAGATAATTCAGTGCAACGAATATTATTACGAAGGCTATTGCAATGAATTGTATGTTTTTACTTAACGTTATAGATACACCATGCATGTTGGCTATGTCGAAGAAGTTTTGAATCAGTATTGTATCGCCAACAGCCATCGCTGCCAGCGTTGCTATCATGGAAAACCATCTTGCCCATGTTGCAACGAAACCAATGTAAGGATCAAGAATCCTGCTTATGAAAACATATTCTCCCCCCGAAGAGGGCATAGCTGAAGATAAAACAGCATAGCACAGGGCAACGAGCAATGCTGGCAAAGCAGCCATGAGATACGAGATTATTATTCCAGAGCCTACACGAGCCACACTCTGAATTTGAATGGTTGAAATGAAAAGGCCGCCGCCAATAACGGAGGTCATAACAGTTGCAACTACCTCTTTCAGTCCAAGCTCTCTGCGAAGCTCCTCCATTGATTCTTAAGAAAAGGGAATATTTAGACTTTTTTAATTTTCATCATACTTGAATACGAGTCCCTCTCTCTCCTTTAACTCAACAACAGGCTTTTTCTTTTTCCTTCTAACCATTTCATCATAAGCCTTCTCGCCCCCTGCTTCCTCTATGATGCGCCGCCCTTCCTCAATCTGGCGAAGAATGCTATTGTTTATCGTTGCCACGGTTCCAGGAGCTATTTTGAGGAGCAGCTTGAGCGAGCTGCCTATACCATAAGGGAGGCTTTCAAGATGCAGAATAGAGCCTGGCAGAGCATATGTCCACACGCCTATTGAATCCTCTCCAAATTTTGTTATTGGGATGCCAGCCGCCGCCTGCCGCTCTGGCGTTGGCGCAACATCAGCTGCATACCATTTTCCATCTATGTAGACTTCAGCCTCTCCATGCAAAGTAAAGAAGCCCATGGCATCATACCATTTTTTCATAAGGGGATCGACTGCAACGAGGGCATTATACCATGCATCAATCATGGATAGGGCATACAGCTTGTAGCGTGCTTTTATTCCAGCAGCCCTGCATAGAGCAACGTACAGATTAAGCATATGCAGGCATGTTCCGCTTCCCCGCTTTAGCGTCGAGACAGCATCATCCATCTCAACGAACTCAAGAAAAAGATTTCTTTTAACAAATTCAAATGTATCTCTCGCAAATTCATAGTCATCTTTTTCTCCCGCTCCAAGCTCATTGGCGAGAGCAACAATTTCTTTGGCGCATGGCTTTACATATAGCGTTTCCCTCAAATATTTCTCATTTCTTGCATAGCATTTCATCCATGGCTGGTATCGAGGCAATTCATATCTTCTCTCTGGCCTTATATAGGT